>NZ_JAUBRM010000130.1:0-12781 GCF_036701905.1 Microcoleus sp. MON2_D5 | reverse complement strand
CGTGCTTGGATGGCTCCTACGGACCAACCTCACGAAAACTACATCTTCCCTGAAGAAGTTCTGCCTCGCGGTAACGCACTTTAAAAAAATCAGGATTTGGATTTCAGATTAATTTAAGTTTTTTAAACTAATATGAAATCCAAATCCCTATTCCCTGGCGCAGGTGCGGTTCTCCCGTGCCCTACTAGGGGAACAAAAAAACCCAAAATCCAAAATCTAAAATCGTTGGAGGTTCTACCGCGTGGTAACGCTCTCTAATTCCTACGCAAGCGGTCGCGACCAAGAATCCTCCGGGTTCGCTTGGTGGTCTGGCAACGCTCGTTTAATCAATCTCTCTGGCAAACTGCTGGGCGCACACGTCGCTCACTCTGGTTTGATCGTTTTCTGGGCCGGAGCAATGACTTTGTTTGAAGTCGCTCACTTTATCCCAGAAAAGCCCATGTACGAACAGGGCTTAATCTTGATGCCCCACATCGCTACTTTGGGTTGGGGCGTCGGCCCCGGCGGTGAAGTTACGGATATCTTCCCGTTCTTCGTCGTTGGCGTTCTTCACTTGATTTCATCTGCTGTTCTCGGTTTGGGCGGCATTTATCACGCCGTTCGCGGTCCGGAAATTCTCGAAGAATACTCTTCGTTCTTCGGCTACGACTGGAAAGACAAGAACCAGATGACCAATATCATCGGCTACCACCTGATTCTGTTGGGATGCGGCGCTCTGCTGCTTGTAGCTAAAGCCATGTTCTTCGGCGGTGTCTATGACACTTGGGCTCCGGGCGGCGGCGACGTGCGGGTCATTACTAACCCCACTCTGAATCCGGCTGTGATTTTTGGCTACTTGACTCGCTCTCCTTTTGGTGGCGAAGGCTGGATTGTCAGCGTCAACAACATGGAAGATATCATCGGCGGTCACATCTGGGTGGGCCTGATTTGTATCGCTGGCGGTGTTTGGCACATTTTGACCAAGCCTTTCGGCTGGGCTCGCCGCGCCTTAATCTGGTCTGGCGAAGCTTACCTGTCTTACAGCTTGGGCGCTTTGTCCCTGATGGGATTCATCGCTTGCTGCTTTGTCTGGTTCAACAACACTGCTTACCCCAGCGAATTCTACGGCCCGACGGGCCCGGAAGCTTCTCAAGCGCAAGCTTTGACCTTCCTGATCCGCGACCAACGCTTGGGTGCTAACGTCGGTTCTGCACAAGGCCCCACCGGTCTGGGTAAATACCTGATGCGCTCTCCTACTGGCGAAATCATTTTCGGCGGTGAAACGATGCGTTTCTGGGATTTCCAAGGCCCTTGGTTGGAACCCTTGCGCGGTACTAACGGTTTGGACTTGAACAAAATCAAGAATGACATTCAGCCCTGGCAAGCTCGCCGCGCGGCTGAATACATGACTCACGCTCCTCTGGGTTCTTTGAACTCTGTGGGCGGTGTGGCGACTGAAGTTAACTCGTTTAACTTCACTTCTCCTCGTTCTTGGCTGTCGTGTTTCCACTTTGTGATGGGTTTCTTCTTCTTGGTCGGCCACTTGTGGCACGCTGGTCGCGCTCGCGCGGCTGTCGCTGGCTTTGAGAAGGGTATCGATCGCGAAAATGAACCAGTGCTGTCTATGCCTAATTTGGACTAATCGATCGAATTTATTTCTGATTTGATGGTCTAGTTGAAAAAGGCTCCTGCTTAACGGCAGGAGCTTTTTTTTGAACCCATATCTGGAAAAAGCTGCGGATTGTCGATCGACTGTTCTCCGAGCCCGCTAGCAGCAGATAAAATCCTAGACGTAGAAACCCGGTTTCTGAGTTAACCTTTTGAATTCCATGCTGTTTCTTTCCGTCAGCTCGTTCCTCAGCGAGCTTTTGCATCCAGGACTGAAATATTTCGGTGCGACCTTCATCGGTGGCGGTGAATGACTCTGCAAGTCTTGAAACTTGACAATTTTAATCCGTTGGGGTAGAGAGCTTGCAAGGCAGGCTCTACAAAGTTTATATTTAAAGTACAAAAGTTTTAATTCCACACTATGGAAAGTTGCAATTTTAAGGCCGATCGCTACAGGTGAAAAACTAATCGACGATCGCCATCAGGATATTTATATTTTATTAAATGGCTGTGCTTGCCGAATTTTTTAACAGGCACAAAACTTTTGGGCGGCTTACTGTTATTGCTAGGAAAGCAAAAGATTAATAATGGACTCATTAAAGATCGAAAATGTCAAGGTGATGTTCGATCGAGCAAATTTACTCGATCGCATCGCAAACCGCATTCGCCACTCTCTAGAACTGCCAGAAATTCTGAGCGCAACAGCAGCGGAAGTTCAATCGTTCTTGGGAACAGACAGAGTAAAAATATACAAGTTTCATAGCGACGGCAGCGGTGAAGTGATTGCCGAATCAATTAACGGCAACCGCTTGCCCTCCCTATTGGGACTGCATTTTCCAGCCGACGATATTCCCCCTCACGCCCGCGAACTGTTCGCGCAAGTACAGGTGCGATCTATCGTCGATATAGATTCCGGGCTGCTAGGCCAAAGTCCCCACCGCGACGCGGTTTCCGGTCAACTGCTGCCCGACGAAGTGCGCTTTCGCGCGGTTGACCCCTGCCATGCTGAATACTTGACTGCACTCGGCGTCAAGGCTTGCTTGGTAGTACCAATTTTTCACGGCGAAGAATTCTGGGGGTTGTTGGTATCTCACCACTCCGAATCCCGGACGGTCGCAGAACACGAACTGCAAGGCGTTCAGATGGTGGCAGATCAGCTCGGCGTCGCCATAGCCCAATCAACTCTCCTCGCCCGAGCGAGGGCGAAAGCTCAGCGGGAAACTGCCGTCAACCGGGTCGCCGCAGCCCTTCACTCTCAGCCGGCGATGGAACTGCAAGCAGCTTTAGCAGAATCTGTAGCAGCACTAGACGCAGCAGGCGGCAGGCTGTGCATTTTCGCCACACCCTTCATTTTCGACAGCAGCCCAGTTACGAGTTTAGTACCCTACTCGGACAATTCCACTCAGGCACTCAAAGTCTACACTTGCGGCTCAGGGCCGAAGATGGGAATTTCGGCAAAATACCCGCAGATGGAGCAATACAGCGTTTGGCACGAATATTTTAAATCCGGCGAGCAACAGGTTTGGGCAATTCCCGACTTGTACCAAATTAGCAGTTTGAGAAGCCTGCAACCTGCATTTCGATCGACCAAAATTCGGAGCATTTTAATCGTACCGCTCACAACCCGCCAGCAAATATTCGGTTACTTGAGCATTTTTCGAGAAGAATTTGACACCGAAACTCTCTGGGCCAGACAGTTTGATAGTGACGAGCGGCTCGCCCAATCTCGGATATCTTTTGAAGCGTGGAAAGAGTCAAAAACCGCCCAAATTAGCGAATGGAAGGCTGAAGAAATAGAATTAGTACAAACTTTGGGCAGGCACTTTGCTGAGGCAATTAACCGCTACCAACTACACCAAGAAATAGACGCACTTAACGCTAATTTAGAAAATCAAGTTCAAGAGCGCACAGCTCAACTGCAGCAGTTGACCCAACAGCAGCGAGTGCTGTTTGAAGTGGTGGCCAAAATGCGGAAATACCTCGACTTGAACAAGATTTTTAGCACGATGTCCCAGGAAGTGCGGCGCGCTTTAAATGCCGATCGAGTTGCGGTTTACCGCTTCGATCCCGCGTCGGAATTTAACGACGGTGAATTCGTTGCCGAAGATGTTTTGCCAGATTTTGTGTCAGCAATGGCAGTCAAAGTGCACGATCGCTGCTTTGGAGAAAACTACGCCAATCTCTACTCTCAGGGGCGAGTTCACGCAATGTCCGACATCAGACAGGCCGGACTGCAAGATTGTTATGAGCAAGTATTGGAGCAATTTCAGGTCAAAGCTACTTTAGTTGCACCGATTATGAAAGGCAACGACCTTTGGGGGTTGCTGTGCGTACACCAATGTTCGGCTCCCCGCAACTGGGAATCTTCCGAAATTAAGTTTGCTACCCAAATTTCCGCTCAGCTCAGCATCGCCTTAGAACAAGCAGATTTACTCGCTCAAACTCAGAAGCAAGCAGTTGAGTTGGAGCGGGCAGCCGAGCAGGAGCGGATACTGTTTGAGGTAGTTGCTAAGATTCGACAATCTCTAGATTTAGATACAATTTTTCGTACTACAACTACAGAACTGCGGCGCATTTTAAAGGCAGATAGAGTTTGCATTTATCGCTTCGATACGGACTCAGATTTTAATGAAGGTCAATTTATTACCGAAGATGTTTTACCAGGTTTTTGTTCGGCAATGGATGTGAAAATTCGCGATCGATGTTTTGGCGAAAAATATGCAAATAAATACAGCCAGGGACACATTCAAGTGTTGGCAGACACCGAAAATGCGGGACTCTCAGACTGCCACGCTGCTATTTTAGCTCAATTTCAAATTAGAGCCCAGGTGATTATGCCGCTGATGAATGGCAGCGAGCTTTGGGGCTTGCTGTGCCTGCACCAGTGCGACAGTTCGCGCAATTGGAAAACTTCCGAAATCCAGTTTGCTACGCAAGTCGGAACTCAGTTGAGCGTAGCATTAGAACAAGCAGATTTGCTCGCTAAAACGCGCCAGCAAACGGTCGATTTGCAGGCGGCAGCCGAGCAACAGCGGATACTGTTTGAAGTGGTGGCAAAGATTCGAGAATCTCTCGATATTAACGCAATTTTTAAGACTGCAACCCAAGAAGTTTGTCAGTTTATGCAAGTCGATAGAATTGCTGTTTATCGCTTTAATCCTGATTGGGGTGGCCAATATGTGGCAGAGTTTGTGAAAGATGGCTGGATAAAATTGATAGGGGAAGGTATCAGTACGGTTTGGCAAGATACTTATTTGCAGGAAAACCGAGGTGGCAGGTATGCCAATAATGAAACTCTAGCCGTTGACGATATATATCAAGCTTCCCACTCGGAGTGTGTTGTCGGTATTTTAGAGCAATTTCAAGTGAAGGCTTATGCGATCGCGCCGATTTTTGTAGGACAACAACTTTGGGGTTTGCTCACAGCCTATCAACATTCTGGGCCCCGCTGTTGGGAAAGTTCAGAAGTTAACTTTTTAGCTCAGATTGCCAATCAGTTAGGCGTAGCTATCCACCAAGCCGATTTGCTAGCTCAAACCAGACGCCAAGCAGAACAAATCGCTCAAAGTTTAAAAGATTTGCAGCACACTCAAGCTCAATTGATTCAAACTGAAAAAATGTCTGGTTTGGGGCAACTGGTAGCTGGGATTGCTCACGAAATTAACAATCCGGTTAATTTTATTTACGGCAATCTCAATCACGCTAGTGAATATACTGCTAGCTTACTGAGTTTGCTGGAACTTTACCAGCAGCAATATCCCGATTCTAGTCCTGAAATAGACAAATTGAGTGAAGATATTGACGTGGAGTTTCTGCTAGAAGATTTGCCAAAATTGCTATCGTCAATGAAGGTGGGAGCAGATCGCATCCGTCAAATAGTTCTGTCTTTAAGGAATTTCTCTCGTCTTGACGAAAGTCAAATGAAGGCGGTTGATATTCACGAAGGGATTGACAGCACGCTGTTAATTTTACAGCACAGGCTGAAATCTAATGGGGACAGTGCAAACATTGTGCTAGTGAAAGAATACGGCACTTTGCCTTTGGTTGAGTGTTATGTTGGACAGTTGAATCAGGTGTTTATGAATGTAATTGGGAATGCGATCGATGCTTTAGATTCGCACAAGTTGCTCGCTGACCAATCGGTGGCTCCTCAAATTAAAATCTCTACTTCGGTCGGGAAACTTAATGGCACTATTCCTAGCGCGGTGATTCGGATTTCTGACAACGGCACGGGAATTTCGGAATCTATGAGAAAACGCATATTTGACCCTTTTTTCACCACTAAGTCGGTGGGGAAAGGTACAGGATTGGGACTGTCAATTAGTTACCAAATTGTGGTAGAAAAACACGGTGGCGTTTTAAAATGCAATTCGGAATTGGGGAAAGGTACTGAGTTTGCCATCGAGATTCCGCTTCGACAGCAGCCAGCAGTCATTCCTCATTAGTCATTATTGTAAAATCCAGCCAAGAGTCAACAATCAACAATCACGGACGCTGCCACCATAATTGATATAATTAATCTGCGTTAATCTGTGTTAGTCTGCCCTCAGGTGCGGTTAAAAAAAGAGAATGTATTAACCGCAGATGACAAGGGATTGACGCTGATTCACGCAGATGAAAAGCAGAGAAATATGAAAAATTCCGATGCTAACAGATTTGGAATCAGGCTCGATCGTGCGTATGCGATCGCATAGCCGCCTTGCGGCATGGCGTGTGACGGTTGCCTAAGTCCTGATGCCAAAAGATGCCTATTTAATTGACTTTCATAGATTAGTTTCGCTCTTTTGTAGTTCTTGTTGGAGAGTATTCTTGACACGATCGTACTCAACCTCGATTTGAGCCAAAAGGGTTGAGGCTCGATCGAGTTCACCCGAGGTACTCATAACTTCTAGCGCGGCACAAAGCTGGGCCAGAGGAGCCGCGCTTAGGTTCGCACTGCTGCCTTTGAGGGTATGAGCGGCTCGGTTTAGGCTTTGAGTATCCGCTTGGGCGATCGCTAATTTCATAGCTTGTAGCAACTTGAGAGATTCCTCAAAGTAGCAGTTCGCCAGCAAGCTCAAAATCTGGGTTGAATCTTCATCAATGCTGCTACAGAAGGCTTGCAGTTCTGTAAGGTTAACCGCTGGCACATCAATTTCTGGCTTGTTGCTATCTGATTCCTGCTTTTGGGCCTGCTGCTGTTCCTGGTTGGGTGGACACTGACTCAGCGCTTGGATGAGAGCCTCTACTCGAATCGGTTTACTGATATAGTCATTCATGCCAGCATCCAGACAAAGCTCGCGATCGCCCTGCATGGCATTCGCCGTCACTGCAATAATCCAGGGACGAGCATGAGCAGGCCACTCCTCACCAATACGACGGCTGGCTTCTAGTCCATCCATCTCTGGCATTTGTACATCCATCAGCACTACATCATAAGGCTGGCGGTGCAGGGCTTCCAAGACTTCTAATCCATTGGCAGCAACATCAGCCCGGTATCCCAAACGCTCTAACAGCAGCAGTGCCACCTTGTGGTTCACCAGATGATCCTCTGCTAACAGAATTCGCAGCGGGAGTTTTTGAGCCAATTTAATATCATCCTGAACAGAGCTAGGGGGCCGCTGTTGAACTTTTGTCGGTTGAGCTTGTAGTGCCTGAGTCAGCACTTCATAGAGCTGGGATTGTTTGATGGGTTTGCTTAAACAAGCCGCAAAGTGGGTGGAGAGCGCTGAAGAACTCGCTTCTGGTTTGCCCATTGAAGTCAGCAGCACCAGAGGTAAACGGTGGGACTTAGGATGCTGGTGGATGGCTGAGGCGAGTGTGAGGCCGTCCATTTGTGGCATTTGCATATCTAAAATAGCGACATCAAACGTTTCTCCACTCTCAAGCCAGTTGAGCGCTTCCACAGCCGATTGGGCAGCCAGACTCTGCATCCCCCAACTCTGGGCTTGCAGCGTCAGAATTTGTCGGTTAGTGGGCTGGTCATCCACGATTAATAAACGCTTGCCAGATAGTTCTGGTACTATTTCCATTGGTTCCTCTAACTCAGTAGCAACAGCGGGTGCGACAATCGTGAAGTAGAAGGTAGAACCCATTGTGATTCGATGAGGCTGAGCGGCTTGCCATTTTGGGGAAGGGGTTCCTGCGACGTGGCCTCGGCTCTCGACCCAAATCATGCCGTTCATGGTTTCACAAAGTCGCTTACTAATCGCCAGACCTAAACCAGTCCCTCCATACTGCCGAGTCGTCGAAGCATCTACTTGACTAAAAGACTTGAACAGTCGATCGAGGCGGTTGGCTGGAATGCCAATCCCTGTGTCTTGAATGGCAAACTGAATTTCATACAAGCTTTCTGACAAGTTCCCAGGCTCAGAAATCGTTTTGTCAGAATCAACTAGAGAGGCTTGCACCGAAATGGTCACTTCCCCAGTTTCGGTAAACTTAATCCCATTGTTGAGCAAGTTAACTAGAATCTGACGCAGACGGGTGACATCACCCAAAATGAACTTAGGAGTCTGAGGCTGGATCAGGTAGCCCAACTCAATATCCTTCTCATCTGCTTTAACTGCAAGTTGGTCGATCGCACCTTCTATGCAATCTCTCAAGCTCAAGGGATACATTTCTAGCTCCAGCTTGCCCGACTCAATTTTGGAGAAGTCGAGGATGTCGTTGATGATACTCAGAAGGGTATCCCCACTATTGCGAATCGTCTCGATAAAGTCTCGCTGTTGAGCCTTGAGTTCTGTATCGAGCAGTAGTCCCGTCATACCAATAACCGCATTCATGGGAGTGCGAATTTCATGGCTCATCATCGCCAGAAACTCACTTTTGGCTCGGCTCGCTGCTTCTGCTTCCCGTCTAGTTTGCTCCAGGGCAAAGTTTTTCAGAGTTAATTCTTCTCGTTGTCGAGTTTCTTGCTCTAGTAATTTGGCTTGAGCTAGGGCAATTCCTACTTGAGCCGCGACTGATTCTAGCAACTCCACTTGATCGGCGGTCCAATGACGGTAGCGATCGCACTGGTGCAAACAAATGGCACCATTCGGTTCTCCTTGGTAAGAGGTTCGCACTGCTAATATCGCTCTCAATTTGAGACTGGTACAAATAGAATGAGCACAGGTGAGCAATAATTCGCAATAGACATCCGGGGAGGCGATCGCTTCATCCTCAGCCATCAACTGTTTTGTATAAGCAGGACTCGCCGCCAGAATGTCATGCTCCCCGCTGGGGGCATATCCGGGTGCTAGATACTCTGCAACGACAGGAAACTGAGGCTGTGGATTGTTCAAGTATGTGCGAATTAAGCAGCGACTGACCCCAAAAGTTTGCCCAATCTGAATAGCAGCCGTTTCAAATATCTGCTGAGCATTGAGGCTTTGACGAATTTCTTGGGTAATTTGCTTCAGCAGTAGGGCTTTTTGCAACTGTCGCTGTAGTGCTTCTTCTGCCTGCTTGCGATCGCTAATATCCTTCATGAAGCAGTGATGCCCCACAAACACATTTTGCTCGTCATAAGCAGAGACCATCACCAGTTGTTTATAGAAGATCGTGCCATTTTTTCGCATCCCCCTAGCTTCCACTTCGACTCTGCCGTCTCTCAACATTTGCTGATAAGCAGCCACCATCCTTCCAACATCTTCAGGATGAACAGTTTTTTGGCATTCCATCCCTAGCATTTCCTCTGGCTGATATCCGCAGATGGCGGCATAAGTTTCGTTAACGAAGATATAGCCTCCTTGAGGGTCGAGTCGAGAAATGCCTGCCACGGCATTTTCTAGCGCTGCACTCATTTGTTGCAGTTCCGCTTCGGCGCGTTTGCGAGCGCTAATTTCAATTAGAATGCAACCCACTGCTATAGGCTGCTCTGCATTTTTGAAAATGGGAAAGTGAGAAACGAGCCAGTAGCGCTTGGCACCCGTTTGGCTGGATACTTCTGAGCTCATTTCCAAGCTGATGGAAGGTTGTCCTGTCGTTAAAACCTGTTGTAACAGTGCATTTATACCAGGAGCAAATTCCCCCAACATCTCATCAGTTGTCTTACCTAAGTGAGCCTCCACAGAGCGGCCATTAATTTCAGCTAGTGCCTCATTGATTTGTAAAAATCGAAACTGCCGATCGTGGATACATAGCCCCACTCCTGCCAGGGAAGCTCCTTTAAAGAAAGCATTCAATAATTGCTCTCTGGCTTGAATTTCCTGCTCTAACTTTTTGCGCTCGGTAATATCGCTGTGAGAACCAGTCATACGGACAACTCTGCCCCCTTCATCCGAAAGCGCTTGCCCTCGAGCCAAAATCCATTTGTAGCTCCCATCCTTGCAAAGCACTCGATGTTCTGTAATATAAAAGGGAGTTTTGCCCTCAAAGTGATCTTGAATTACTTGCATCACCCAACCGAGATCATCGGGATGCACCCGCTTGGTCCATTCGTCCGGGTAATTGGGGATTTCATGGTCTTCGTAGCCCAACATTTCTTTCCAGCGAGCCGAGAAGAATACTTCATTGGTGTTGATGTTCCAATCCCATACCCCATCATTACTACCGCGTAGGGCGAGTTCCCACCGCTCTTGACTCGCTTGCAGAGCGACTTCTGCCTCATGCCGTTCAATTTCACTACCAATCCATTGAGCCATCAGCTTCAGTAATTCCACATGGGCAGATTTAAAGCTGCCTGCACGGGGATATTTGCTAGAAAAGCTGAGGGTACTGTAGACTTTGCCTGCAACTAAAACTCGTGTTCCAATATAAGCTTCTATGCCAAAGGCAAGATAGGCAGGATGGTAACGCCATTTTGAGGTGCCTGTATGTTGGATGGTTAGGGGTTCATTTGTGTCTAAAGCTTCACAGCACAAAGTTTGCCTAATATCAAGGGCATCACCTGGTTTCAGGACTCGATCGGGCGATCGTGCCACCATCACCTCATAACGATTATCTTGCACGCGAGCCAAGATACCACTTTCAAGCCGAAAGGTCTGACATCCCATGTCAATCAACGCTTGGATGCGCTGCTCAAAGTTGAGATTTTGGCTAGCAGTGACTTGATATAAAGCTCGTATTGCCGCCTCTCTTGTTATTAGTTCAGCTTCGGCTTGTTTACGTCTCTTAATTTCAGCTTTCAGAGATCGATTGATTTTGGATAATCTTTGCGTTCGTTCTTGAACCCGCTGTTCTAATGTAGCGTTGACGTGTTTAAGCTCCCTAAATTTTTGATTTAGCGCGATCGCCATCAATTGAAAATTGCTAGCAAGCTCATTGATTTCAGTAACAAAACTATGTTTCCATTCAAATGTTTTTTCTGAAAGCTGGTTGGGTAAGTCAGTAGTCGCCAGAGCTAAAAAGGATAATGGCTTGACCAGTCGTTCGCTAACCACCGTTGCCAACAAAAATGCCAACATTGTGATGACCAGAAGAATAATCAGATCTATCCTGTAGCGACTTTGTAAATTTTCTACATAGGACTCTGCTGGAATTTCTAAGCGTAATCTCCAGTTCAGCTCAGCAGGGTTAATCGTAAATTCCTGTATATATAGAGAGTTTTTCCAACGGATCATTGGATAGTTGCCCTTGCTAGGAACCCACTGCTGCAAGGTTCCCTCTAAGGTGCGAGTGCTGCCATCTTTTGACTCCTCAACAGAGTTCAAAAGCTTTTGGTCGGATTGATTACTGGCAATCAGTCGGTTGTTTGGATCTAGCAATGTAATGCGTAGTTGCTGATTGTTTTTCTGGAAAATGTATAGAGATTGGATCTGGCTCAATGCTAATGAACCGTGGATCAGCCCAAGGAAATGACCTTGAACTTGCAGGGGAACATTCAATGCTACATGAGGTTCGTCAATTAATAAATCGTTGTGGATAGGAGTCATCCAAGGTCTCAACCCCTGTTGAGCCAGGGTAATTAGAGATTTATGTTGGGTGCTTTGTTCAATCAACCGCCGACGGGTTTGATTTAAAGGAGAAGAGGCTGCTAAAACTGTTCCAGATGAATCAGCCACATAAATGTTCTCGAAATCTGGAAACCACTGCTCGATCAGGCTAATGTCTTGTTGCAGTCGATCGGATGATTGAATCGCTTGATTAGCAGCAGTGGCGGTTTCAGGGATGAGCGCTTTTTCAGCTAATGTATTCAAGGCTAAGAGATGTTGCTGATACCATCTAGATACACCGCTACTGAGATTTGTTCCGTTTGTTTGTAACTCAGTTTGCACGGTCGTCTGAATTTGAGCGAGCCAGTATCTACCATCAATAACTAATAGGAGCAGTCCTGGAATAAAGACAAAAGCAACCAACAGATGAAAAATAGTTTGTTTTAATGAGAGGGCATGGATATTCTTTGAACGATCAACCTGTTTATCAACGGGTGCATAAACAATGATAAAGCTGGCAACTAAGGCATTAAAAATGCCGTTAACTGCTTGTTTGCACATAACTAGCAGGACTTGAGCCGCTTCCATGTGCAGCATTTGACCGTAGAAAAGCCAAACGAGAGGCATCCCAATTAAGAACCAGTAAATCCCATCAACTAAAAGGAGGTTCGGATCTTTGCGCTTCTTGCAACGAAACCCTACAAACAGAGCCTCAATTACCAAAATAATTGTGGCGTATGGATGATTCCAAAGAACATAAGTATAGCTGCCTGCTATTAGACTGGCCAAGGCTCCCCAGCCCCAGCCGAAATAGTAAGAAATAATCAGTATTGCAATACTGCCAAAGAGGAAATCAACCCCAAATAAAAGAGACAAACTGAAATAGTTGCCCAGAAAACCCGCACCAGTGAGAAGGGCGATCGCACCTAACCATCTTTTATCACGCACTGAGCTAGGCCCTCCCATAAACTTTTATAATCGCTAGTTGCTGAATATGACCTGATTCCGATAAAAAAAGCGCTATAGAGCCGATCTGTTATTTACCTGACAGTTTCCCTGAAGATCGCACCACCGATTATTTAAGCTTTAATATAGCCTTTCTCAGTAACATGAGGTGCTCTGGCGGGCATAGGGCATAGGGCATAGGCATCCGTGGGCATCAGTTGCGAGCGGTGTGTACCTCATTTTATTGAGAACCGCTATACTAAAACCAAGGCTTACTGATGCAG
This sequence comes from Microcoleus sp. MON2_D5, assembly GCF_036701905.1. Classification (NCBI taxonomy): domain Bacteria; kingdom Bacillati; phylum Cyanobacteriota; class Cyanophyceae; order Oscillatoriales; family Microcoleaceae; genus Microcoleus; species Microcoleus sp. MON2_D5. Next base: position 129 of record NZ_JAUBRM010000130.1, on the reverse strand, counting down.
GACTTGATATTTCGCTCAACTTTTGAGAAAAAATTATTCCCAATTACGGGAGGCATATAGCAATTCCATTTGAGATGTAAATATGAATTTCTATGGTAAAATAGGAAAGTTTGATAATAAATGAAAGGG
>NZ_JAUBRM010000129.1:0-12994 GCF_036701905.1 Microcoleus sp. MON2_D5 | reverse complement strand
CAGATGAGGTGCGATCGTAATTCGTTTTGGCATTCTTTATTTGATGGGGGTAGTGTTCCTCCTAATTATATCATGGTTAATCGACCGGACATGATATAACCAATAACCAATAACCAACAACAAAATTTTAGGACCTAGCATATCGGATGCCAGACCCTAAAAAGTTTGTAAATTAAGTTGATTCAAGTGGGTTTTTAGCTCTGCTGAGTTTCAGCCAACTACAACTAAGGTGGACTTTTTTGCAACTACTCTGCAGACGAGCTAGCTATCAGCGGAGTCTATTCAGACTTCTGTGTTTGACTGTTGTGCGATCGCAACTTTTGATTAATCCAATAGCCTCAAGCTATTTAACAAATCGCGATCGCAATATCAACCTTTCTTTGCTAATAAGCTACACGGTTCAGGCGTTGCCTGCGGACTAGAGCCGAGCGGGACAAATACTCTAATTCCAAATTTTTTATCCAAGTTTTTTGTGCTTCTTGGTTTTGCCCCTCATGTTTTTAAGTTAACACCAACTGCGCGCATAAAAACACTTTGTTTACCAAACTTGACACTTTTTGATGTGATGAAATACTTCCAAAAGCGATTATTAACAATTTGTACGATCGCCAGAGCGCGCAACGTGCATAGCCGGCACTTTTCGCTTGCTGTCAACGCAGCAGAGCTTCCCAAGTTGCGCGACCAACAATGCCGTCTGCTGGCAGTTGATATTGTCGCTGAGCCGCCTTGACAGCAGCTTGAGTTTCCGGACCGAACACGCCGTCAGCACTCACCCGCAAAAATCCCTTGGCCCGCAGCCGTTCTTGCAAATCTCTGACTGCCGCCCCCCGCATTCGTCTTCTCAAAACCGGAAAATTAGTTGGCTGCGCTTGGGGGTTAATCTCTGAGTTGTCGGCATTTACAGGATCGTTAGCGATGGGGTTTTCGATCGCGCTCGGAGTCGCAGGAAACAGCCGGTTCCAAGTATCTTGACCGACTATGGCGTCGGGAGCCAGGCCTGCTGCTTCCTGGAACTGAGATACAGCTCTAGCGGTGCTTTGGGAGAAAATCCCGTCTACAGTGTCAGCGTAAAAGCCCAATAATTTAAGAGTAGCTTGGAGTTCGATTACTTCTGAGCCACGGCTGCCCAATTTGATGGCGGGGCGGACGATCGCACCTGTTTGAGCGATCGGGCTATTAATGTTACCTTGTTCGGAGGTAGGTAGCTGTGCCGCAACACGAGTAGGGGCGATCGAGGCTATTGCCAATAAACCGCACAAACTCCAGCCGAAGAGCAAACTCGGAACCTCGCGGGCTTCATTCCAGCTTGCTGTCAAGTTTTGGGACATTGGGAATTCGACCTCTGGAAAACTGGTAGCGATCGTACATCAAATCTGGAAAAAATTGGGAATTTCGGCATAGGGAATTGGGCATAAGGCATTAACTGATTCCCTGCTATGCCTGCGAACCAGTTAAATCAAAACTCACAACTTTTCTCCCCTTCCCTTTCCTAAAAATAATTTATCCCCTGAAATAGCTGCAATTGGCAAAAAAACTGCTAGATTGCCCTACAGAAAACATTGAACCGCGTTCATTGGGCCCCAGCAACACCATGTCCGAATCCAGAACCGCCAGCCAAATAGACATCGGCAACGTCAACATCGGGAACTTCCAAGTCGGCAGCATCAGCGGCACCAAATACAACGACCTCAACGCCAACGGCCGCCCTGATCCTGAAGAATTCCCAATTCCCAACTGGCAAATCTACCTCGACCTCAACAACAACAGCCAGCCAGAGTTTAACGAACCTTCGACTCTCACCAACCAGGTAGGCAACTACGTCTTCGCCAACCTGCCGCCGGGCACTTACCAAGTTAGGGAAGTCCAGCAGCCGAACTTTCGCCAAACTACCCCAAATCCCTCACCCATCACGATTACCAGCGGGACAAACGCTGGCAATATCAATTTTGGCAACAACTTCAACGCAGGGACGATCGCAGGCACAAAATTCAACGACATCAACAACAACAGCAGCCCCGATCCCGGGGAACAAGGGCTAGCTAACTGGCAAATTTACCTCGACCTCAACCGCAACAACAGGCTCGACGGCGGCGAACCTTTTACTTTTACAAACGTTGAAGGCAAGTACGCTTTTGTCAATATTCCCGCAAATACATATTTGGTGAGAGAAGTCCAGCAACCGGGTTTTCGCCAAACCACGCCTGACCCCGGCCCGGTTAACGTTACTTCTAACGCCACTGTCAACAACATCAATTTTGGCAATATCTTTTTTGTCGGCAGCATCAGCGGCTTCAAGTTCAACGACCTCAATGCCAACAGCGTCAGAGACGCGACAGACCCGCCTCTGACCAACTGGCAACTTTACCTCGACCTCAACGGCAACGGCAGCGTTGACCCGGGCGAACCCACGACCATCACAAACCCGCAAGGCAACTACACTTTTGCGAATGTTTCCCCGGGCCGGTATTTGGTGAGGGAAGTCCAACAACCAGGATGGGTACAGACTACGCCAAATCCAGGCCCGATCGACATAATCGGCACTACCAACGCTGTCGGCGTCAGTTTCGGCAACAATTTTCCTACCGGCAGCATCAGCGGCTTCAAGTTCAACGACCTCAACGCTAACGGTATCAACGAACCGACGGAACCGAGAGTTGGCAACTGGCCGATTTACCTTGATCTCAACAACAATGGCGCCCCAGATCCCAACGAACCTTCGACTTTAACAAACCCCCAAGGTAATTTCTCTTTTATCAATTTGCCTCAAGGCACCTATTTGGTCAGGGAAGTCCAGCAGCCCGGTTTTCGACAAACCACGCCAAATCCGACTCCCATCATCGTGGGCAACGGCACAAATGCCACTAATCTCAGCTTTGGCAATGTATTGGTAACGGGAACGATCAGCGGTGTGAAATTTAACGATGTTAACGCCAACGGCCGCCTAGATCCTGGGGAACCGCCGATCGCCAACTCTCCAATTTACATCGACCTCAACAACAACAGCAGTTTAGATCCGGGTGAAGCGAGTACCTTAAGCGATGTTCAAGGCAATTACAGTTTCCGCAACGTTCCGGTAGGTAGTTATGTTGTCCGCGAAGTTCCGCCGCCCGGTTTTATTCTAACGACTCCCCCTACGGTGGTTGTTGTCTCGGCAGATATTCGGGCTAGCAGCATCGATTTGGTGACGCCAGATGCTGAGGGTTGGTCGGCTAAATCCTTGAATGGCGACCTGCTGACGGATGCCAGCAACTATGCGGGACCCGAACCTGCGGGTAATATGGGGGCGGATAGCTTGCTTTTGAGCGAGGGTCGTGATAGTTATCGAATGAGTGATTTTTTGGTCGATCGACCTGTTGCGGATTTAGGCAATATTCCTAACTTTGGGCAACAGAATGTCGGTCTGAATCTGAAGGCAGAAATCGGTCAATTAGTCCATAAGAATGAATTAATTAATGGGGGGATTCCTTCCCTAGCACGACAAGTGTCGGAGACTTCGGCATTGTTTATAAAATGATACAGCCGGCCGGGAATCCCAAACAGCGGAGATTGACAAGGGAAGATCGGGCGCTAGCGTGATACCCTATTGTTGTTAATCCCTAAGGCATAGGCCGATCTCCGGGAAGCCCAAAGCTGGCCTGTATATGGGGAGCAAGATTCAGAGGCAGTATCATACCTGTTTTTAGGAATTATCAGACAATTCCCCAAGCGCGATCGCCCTCGTGGCCAGGTCGCTCAAGTCACCGAGGTTCAGTGAATCTTAACGTTGTTCCAGCTCTAAACAGCAAGTGTCCAGGGGCAGAAGAACTCAGGGCGCAAATCTTGAAGATATTGCGCTCAAATTGCTACAGCTATTCAAAACCTGATATAATCTCGTGCGACAAAGCTGGAGTAAGCCTGATGTTAGATGAGGAACCTTCGAGCAACGTAGACGTATGTATGATTGAGTAGCGATCGTCAGTCGCTAGCAGCAGCTAACTGCTGATTGACAAAGTGATACAGTAGCCTGTAGCTTACGTAGATTTAGGTGTGAAGGAAAAGAAAATCATGACAGAAGAATTAACAGCTAGTCAGATACCTGGTGTAAGTCGTCCTGTACCCGCAACCCAATTCGTGCCAGGGCCAATCATCAATTTTGGCAACGCTCCTGCGGGTATCCAGGGTACCAAGTTCAATGACGCGAATGCCAACGGCATTCGAGATGCAGGCGAACCGGGACTCCCCAACGTCCAAATCTTTATTGACACCAATAACAACGGCACTGCCGAGGCAGGTGAACCCTCGACGTTGACTAACGCCAGCGGAAACTTCGTATTTCCAGGCTTGCTTCCAGGCACCTATACTGTCAGGGAAATCCCGCCACCCAGATTCAGCCCGACAACTCCCAACCCAGTCGTCGTCACCCTCACGGGCACTAATGCCACAGTGTTGTTCGGCAATACTCCCATCCCGCCCGGTGGTCAGATTATTGGCTGCAAATACCTCGACGTAGATAACGACGGCTTTCGAGACGGGAGTGAACCCCCGATGCAAAACGTCAGAATCTATATCGATGCCAACAACAACGGTCAGCTAGATACAGGGGAACCCACTACCTTAACCGATAGAAACGGCGAGTACCGATTCACCGATTTGCAGCCCGGGCTGTACCGGATTCGAGAAGAGCGCGCCAACGGGCCTGGCACTGAACCGTTAGAAAGAGATTTTCCCCAAAGCACTCCCCCCGGCAACATCTCCCTGCTTGACGTTAACCTCCGCCAGGGCGAAATCTGGACCAGCGCTCAAGTGGGCAACACTCCCCTGTACGAAGCCTCGATCTTCAAATTCCGGGACAACAACGCCAACGGCATACAAGACGCAGGCGAAATTCCTCTCTCCGGCATCCCCTTCATCATCGATTTGAACCGGAACGGCAGAACAGACGCGGGCGAACCGCGACTGTTAACTGGCCCTGATGGTAGGGCCACCTTCAGAGATTTGAAAGCTGGCAGCTACTCTGTATTGGAAACCTTTGAAACATTCATAGCCAACCAGCCGCCAATTAACACTACCCCGAACCCGGTAGAAGTCACAGCCCCCGGGCCCCTATCGCGACAGCAGGGAGCGCTGCCTTTCATAGTGACCGATCCAACAGTTCCAGGCGGCCAGCGGATCGTTTCGGCGAACCTTCCGTCTCCGTTCCCGCCGGTCAACCCGGAACCCGCAGTCTTCTTCACCCCGATTCCGATAAATCCAGGCACCGGTGCTGTCGGGAATACGCTCCCCAACATCACGCTCTTAAAATACAACGATCAGAACGCCAACGGTCGTTACGAACCGGGCAACACTCCACAGGAAAACCCCATAGCAGGCGTCACGGCCTACATTGATGCCAACGACAATGGCGTCCTCGACACAGGGGAACAGTCGAGAGTAACTGACGCCAACGGACGTGCCGCTTTCACCAACGTGCAACCGGGCAATTATGTGGTTCGGGAAGTGCCGCAAGGTGGTTTTAGTGCTACGACTCCGGCTCGGGTGCAGTTCAACCTCACCAATCAAGATGCCAACGTCGTCTTTGGCAACACCCCCAACAGCCGTATTACCGGGACCAAATTCCAAGACTTGAACGGCAACGGCTACCGAGACGGCTTTGAAACGCCGATCGCAGGGGTCGCAATCTACCTCGACAGCAACGGTAACAACGCCCTCGATGCGGGAGAAACCACTAGCGTCAGCGATCAGTTCGGCCGTTGGGAGTTTGGCAATTTGACCCCTGGTCTTTACCGAGTCCGGGAAGTCACGCCTTCAAATTCTTTCCAAACTACTCAACAACTGGACATCGTTCTGGGCGCGAACCAAACGTTTACTTGTGCTTTGGTGGGCAACGGCCAGTTCTTTAACTTGGCAGTTCCCAAATTCCGGGACGACAACCGCAACGGCCTTCAAGATCCGGGCGAGCCTCCTTTGCAGAACATCCCGTTCACCTTGGATGTGAACCGGAACGGGCGCTACGATGCTGCTACGGAGCCTCTGGTCAGGAGTGATGCTAACGGTATTGCCCTGTTCACCAATTTAGCTCCTGGCAATTACCCGGTATTGGAAGTTTTTAACGAGCCAAACGTTCCCAACCCGTTCCCGGTTCCTACCGGGCCCAACCCTGTTACTTTCAGCGTGCCCGGGCCGAGTGCCTTTGTGACGCCGATCGTGCCGGTGCCAGTACCGACGGCAACACCGACGGGAACATCGACGACAGCACCGGCGGGAACATCGACGACAGCACCGACGGGAACATCGACGACAGCACCGACGGGAACATCGACGACAGCACCGACGGGAACATCGACGACAGCACCGACGACAGCACCGACACCAACCCTCGTGGCTCGTAGCCTCAGCCTCGATCCGGTGACTGGGGGGGGTACGGATACACCGATTCCTAGTCCCGATCCGTTGACAAACCCCGAACGTTCAGCGACGGGTCTGGTACAGACCATTAAGGCCGATGGCTTGCTCGAACCTCAGAGTACAGGTGTTAGCAGCTTTGTTGACTCCAACATCGAACGCCAGGCGAGTGCGCTGGTTCTATCGTTTTTAGAAAAGAACAGTCTCAATAAGAAGGACGCTGAATTACTGTTGGGCGCTCATCCTTCGGGTGCCTGGTAGTAATGTTAGGTTGGGTTTCTAGTTCGAGACTCAGCAATTAGCAACTAGCTTGTTTAAACTGCACGTCAAATCATGTTTTGGCGTGCTTTTTGCTGTTTTGACAATAATTAGAGGCTGGCGGGGCGGGTTTATCGATTTCTTTAATTACCGGAAATATTTTTCGTGAAACCCGCCTCTACAACAAATATATCCCGATGCTCCAAGGGGCGGGTTTTACCGACAATCTTTGAGGAAAACTCACAATTTATATAAACAGCCCGCCACAATCATGGGTTCGGAAGGCAGGTTTATTTATCTCTTTAATTACTGTCTTTAGTGGTAGAGCGCGATCGGCAAAAAGAGCGATTCCCTAGTTCCAGAAAACCTTTATTTATAGAGGTAGAACGTAGAGGAATATGTTATGCCAACTCAACAACAAACCAATCCGGCTCAACATCAAGACCAGCAACCCGGTATTGAATCACAAATGACTCCGCAACCTCAGTCCTTCGCGGAGGGCTATCGCGGTAGCGACAAATTGCGGGACAAAGTAGCCTTAATTACCGGCGGAGACAGCGGTATCGGGCGTGCAGTGGCGATCGCCTTTGCCAAAGAAGGCGGTAACGTGGTCATCAGCTATCTTAACGAAGATGATGATGCCAAAAAAACCAAAGAGGCGATCGAACAGCAAGGCCGGCGCTGTATTGCGATCGCCGGCGACATCGGCGACGAAAACGTCTGTCAAAACCTTGTAGAACAAACAGTTAAAGAGTTTGGTAGCCTGGATATCCTCGTCAACAACGCCGCCGAACAGCATCCCCAAGAAAGCATTGAAGACATCACCGCCGAACAATTAGAGCGCACCTTCCGTACCAACATTTTCTCAATGTTTTACCTCACAAAAGCCGCTCTCAAACACCTCAAAGAGGGAAGTGCAATTATCAACACTACCTCTGTCACCGCCTATAAAGGCAATCAACAATTACTAGATTACTCCTCCACAAAAGGAGCAATTGTTGCCTTTACCCGCTCTTTGTCTCAAAGTTTAGCGGAGAAAGGAATTCGCGTCAATGGAGTCGCCCCCGGCCCGATTTGGACCCCTCTAATTCCTGCAACTTTCCCTGAAGAAAAAGTGGAAAAATTTGGTGCAGACACGGCATTGGGACGCGCGGGTCAACCCGATGAAGTTGCCCCCAGTTTCGTGTTTTTAGCTTCAAAAGATTCGTCTTACATGACTGGTCAAATTTTGCATCCCAACGGCGGATCTGTGATTAACGGATAGATTTGTCGCGACTTGAGATAGAAATAACCGCCTTTTGTGAGGGCGACTTTCACCCACAATCTCTGAATATAACTCACAATCTAAATAAACCCGCCCCCACAACCACGTTACCTAGGGCGGGTTTATTCATTTTTTTAGTTATATTCAATTTGCTAGTATCATCGGGCGTAAAATCCAGTCAACACCTATGCCCACTCAGCTTGGCCGAAGGGTCAACAATCACGGACGGCGCAAGCGAAATTTATACAATTAATCTGCGTTAATCTGTGTTGATATGCCATCATCTGCGGAAAAAAAAAAGAATTGCTGAACCGCAGATAACAAGGGATTGACGCTGATTCACGCACATGAAGAGAATAGATAGATGAATAATTCCGATGCAGCAATCCTAAATCATTTGTGAATTTCTTACTCCCTCCCCTTTCCAAGGGGAGGGATGGGGCGGGGTAAAAAAATTACGACTCCTGCAAGGATTACCATAACAGATTTGATATTAGTTTTTGAACATTGGTGAGTTTACACAAAAGAGTAATCCCGCTACGTGGGTAGCGGGATTGATAGGTTGCAGTTTAGCTAGTTTTGAGCTCAGCTAGAGCTACAATTAGCTCGCTGCTGAATTAGCTCAGGTTAGCCATTTCTTGCTGGAGGGTGCTTTTGGCTGCTTTGAATTGAGTAGCCATTTGTTCCATTTGTGCTTCGCTCAAGTTGCGGCGAATTTGAGGGAACATATCGTTTTCTTCTTCTTTTACGTGATCTTGAACCGCTGCTTGGAGCTGTTTGATTTGGGCTTTGAAATCAGAAGAACTGGGATTCATTGACTTAATCTTGGCGAGCATTTGCTTCATTTCTGCTTGCTCGTCGTACAGTTCTTGAGTGTTGCTGTAGTAGCTGCGAATTGCTGGGTAAACAATTTGTTCTTCGGCTTCGGCGTGAACGCTGAGGTCTTTGTAAAGTTGACCGAAGAATTCTTGCAGTTTTTGAGGATCGTCGGTGCTTGCGATTTCCATAAAGAGGGTATCGGTTTTGCGGTGATCCATTGAGATGATTTCGGTGATGTTCATCTCATCTTTGCTGCGGGTAACTGCACCGCCGATGATGCCGGTCATTGCTGCCATTGCATCTTGTACGCGAGCCCAAACGCCTTGGTCGGGGTCTTTGCCGGTCAGCTCGCGCACGCCCAAGATTTCCATAACTCCCTTGAGTTGCTCTTGGTGAGCGCGGTTTTCAAAGTTAACTGTGTTGAGGGGAGTAATGGCGGCTTCGATGTCGGCGCCGACTACTTGAGCAGCTTTGTGAATTAACAAACCGGCCATTGTTTGTTTGTGTTTGAGCAGTTCGTGCTGGGTGACTTTTTCAAACAATGTCAGTTCAGAACCTTCCATGAGTTTCTGAACTTCTTCAATCATTTTTGCGCTGGTTTCTTTGGGCTCGGCTTGAATGCCGTATTGCACGATCGTAGTTTCTAATACGCCCAAGTTTTTGCGATCGTCTTCGAGCATATCCCGGAAGCGCTGGGCTAGTTCGGAGTCGTTGCAGGAATTGATGAACAATTGCTCATTGGCGATCAACAGGTTTTGCAGCGCTTTCATGTCTGCTAATTTAGTGGCGATCGCTTGGCGCTTGGTATCTTCTAAGGTAGCTACCATCTGTCGTTTCTCCTCTCAATGTCTTTAGTGTTCTTACATCTCTTAATGTATTGATATATTCTGATAACATCCTCTTTCTCCCGACTGATTCATTAATATCCCGCGCAACCTATTGACTTTTGAGCAAAAAAAGGGTAAGTATTTGAGACTGCTTGAAAAAAAGCAAAAAGCAAAAAACAACAGATGAGTAAGGATGAATGGCAGATGAGTGATTATTTCTGTATCAATTAATCCCGATCGCATAGCTGTAAAGCGCTACCATAGTTGCAGCCGAAGTTAACTAAAGTTTAAGAATAACTAGCTTGTCTCAACTGCTCACTGCTTTAGAGTTCCCAGCCAATGTCTGGAAGCTGAATAATGGGTTAACGGTCATTCACCAGCGGATTTCGGCCACACCGGTGGTCGCGCTAGACGTGTGGGTGAAAGCTGGCGCTACGCTGGAGCCGGATTCTTGGTCGGGAATGGCTCATTTTCTAGAACACATGATATTTAAAGGGACGGATTCGATCGCCCCTGGAGAATTTGACCAGGTAATCGAAAATCGCGGCGGTGTCGCCAACGCAGCTACAAGTCACGACTACGCGCATTTTTTCGTCAACGCTGCGGCTGATTATTTAGCAGAAACAGCGCAGCCACTGGCAGAATTGCTGCTGCGGGCTTCGATTCCCGATCTGGAATTCGATCGCGAGCGAGATGTGGTACTCGAAGAAATCCGTCAAGCTCAAGACGATCCCGATTGGCTGGGTTTCCAAGCCATGATGGAAACAGTTTACCAGCGACATCCCTACAGGCGATCGGTATTGGGCACGGAAGAGCTGCTGATGTCGCGAACTCCCCACGAAATGCGCTGTTTCCACCGATCGCACTATCAGCCGGAAAATATGACTGTGGTGGTAGTCGGGGGAATTGATGAACAACAGGCTAGAGATATTACGGGGAAAGCTTTCGAGCAGTTTTCCGATCGGTGGGATTGTCCCAAATTAACCGCAGAGGCGGAACCGCCACTGATAGAAATTCGCCGTCAGGAACTCTGTCTCCCCCGATTGGAACAAGCGCGGCTGATGATGGCGTGGACGGGCCCGGGAGTTGAACATTTGCAAAGTGCTTGCGGCTTGGATTTGCTGTCGGTGTTGCTCGCACACGGGCGGACTTCGCGTTTAGTCAGGGAACTGCGGGAAGAATTACAATTGGTAGAGGCGATCGACAGCACTTTCTCGCTGCAACGGGAATCGAGTTTATTTACTATAAGTGCAGTCTTGGACGCGAAAGATATTGAACAGGTGGAATCTCGGATTTGCGATCGACTTTGGCAATTGCAGTCTGAGCCGGTTTCCGAGGTAGAATTGCTCCGCTGTAAGCGTTTGCTGTGCAACGATTTTGCTTTCTCGCTCGAAACGCCGGGACAGCTCGCCGGTCTTTACGGATATTACAATACGATCGCCACTGCGGAATTAGCGCTCAGCTATCCCACCAGGATTAAAGCATTTGGACCCTTAGACCTCCAGCGCCTGGCTCAACAATATCTCTCTCCCCGACGCTATACGGCCGTCGTACTCAAACCAATCTAATTGGTAAACGGGTGAAAATACATATATTTTTGGTACCGGAGAGATGTTCGGCATTTGTCCGGGGTTCTTTGTGCTTGTGGCACACCCTACGCGATAGATGTTGTTACATTTAGATGTTGGGGGTCACGCCCTGCCCGGTATGACATCATACAAGATCCGCATGGAAAATAGAAAAATGGCAATCAAGTAATTACCAATTACCAATTACCCATTACCCATTACCCATTTTCAATTACCAATACTTCAGCTACTCTCAGTACAAGTTCCCAACTAAATTAACCATGAAAAATGAAATCCAGCGCACGGTTTTAGACAACGGTATTGTTGTCTTAGCAGCAGAAAATCCAGCAGCGGATATTATTGCAGCCAGGATATTCCTGCGGGCCGGCAGTCGCTACGTGCAGCCGGAACAAGCAGGATTGTGTCATTTGCTGTCGGCGGTAATGACTAAGGGAACCGATCGCCTGTCTTCGCGGGAAATTGCCGAGCGTGTAGAATCGGTGGGAGCGAGGTTGAGTGCCGACTCTACTACAGACTATTTTTTAGTGAGTTTGAAGACAGTTTCTGCAGATTTTGAGGAGATTTTGGAGTTGGCGGCGCAATTGACCCGATCGCCCACTTTCCCGGAAGCTGAAGTCGAACTCGAACGCCGCATTGCCATATCGGCAATTCGATCGCAACAAGAACAGCCATTTGCGATCGCCTTCGAGCAATTGCGGCACTCGATGTACCAGGAACACCCCTATGCTTTCTCTCCCTTGGGCACGGAAGCTACTATGTCAAAGCTCACCAGAAACGAGATCGAACAGTTCCACAAAACCTATTTCCGTCCCGATAATGTAGTTATTGCTGTAGCCGGCAGAATATCGACCGAAGATGCGCTCGCCCTGATTGATCGAACTTTTGGGGACTGGAAAGCGCCTTTAACACCCTTACCAACTTTAAACGTCCCCCCCTTGTCCCCCTCCCCTCAATCGGTCGTTACGGCGCAAGATACGCAGCAATCAGTGATTATGCTGGGCTACCTCGCACCTTCTGTCAAAAATCCCGACTACGCAGCGATTAAGTTGCTCAATACTTATTTGGGTAACGGTTTGTCGAGCCGGTTGTTTGTGGAATTGCGGGAAAAGCGGGGCTTGGCTTACGACGTTTCCGCGCTCTACGCGACGCGCTTAGACACGGCTCAGTTTGTCGTGTACATGGGTACGGCGCCGGAAAATACGGCGACTGCCTTTGAAGGATTGCGCGCAGAAGTCGATCGACTCGCCAACACCGAACTAAGCGAGGAAGAATTGCAAGCTTGCAAGAATAAAATGCTCGGTCAATATGCTTTAGGAAAACAAACTAATTCGCAAATTGCCCAAGTTTTAGGCTGGTACGAAATTTTGGGATTGGGGATTAAATTCGACCAGCAATTTCAAGAAGAAATTGCACAAGTGACAGCTTCACAAGCGCGGGATGCTGCGAAGAAATATTTTGTAGAACCGTATATTTCTTTGGTGGGCCCGGAGGCGGCGATTACAGAGTTGGGTGTAGTGGCTGTTTGTTAAGTAGGAAATTGGCGATCGAACTTTTCAAAAGTTCGATCGATGTGCTGAGTTTTGTTGTTTTCTCTATATTGGCGTAAAACGTTATTAATTAGAGTTTTATACTGTTCTCCTTGAGCCTGAAACCACTGTTTCACATCTCGAGCAAGCTGAACAAAGTTGTGGGCTTGATCTGCTGGAATACGTAAAGTCGATCGTTCAAAAAATTCATCCGTCAGCGGTGGAATATCTGAGTAGTCGATATTCTCTTCTAACCCTGGGGGGGTAACAACCAGCCTGAAACCCAGAGGTGGTGAGGATTGAGCCAATGTGTGGTAAAAAAAGATAGGC
>NZ_JAUBRM010000128.1:0-13049 GCF_036701905.1 Microcoleus sp. MON2_D5 | reverse complement strand
TATTAATGTATCAACTCTCCCCAGAGTTGTCAAGCGTTTTGCCAAATTATTTTTGATTTTTTTTGAACCTATACACAACAAGGGTTTCGGCTCTCCTTCACCGCTCGGCTATCCGAGCGCTGACTCTTCTTTTAACTATGAGCGCTTTTTTTAGGCCACAATACGGCTTTTGGGCGGACTATTTCCCGCGCATGGGTAGAAGAACTCAGTCGTTCAATATGATGGGGTTTACTTGGAGTATAGGTAAGGCAAAGTTAGAGTGTAAGGTGTGAGGCTGCATCATGGGGTTAGGATGACAGAAGCAGGCTGGTGCATGAGTCATATATGTGTAAGTGGTGTCTGTATTTCTTGGACTTTACTGAGGGACGTTTGGATCTCAGATTGAGCCGATCGCCCTTAACAATTCCTCTGATGCAAAATCCGGAAGTTGACACGACGCGGTACTCTAACCCAGATCAAACTCCCAGAAGTCGATCGCCCGCAAATACACTCTCCTGAATTACACCCCGAAACTCCTTCAGTTACGCCAGTTATTAGCCTTTGACGATCGAGGGCGACTTGCTCTCCTCAACATCTACATCTAAAAAGTGCAAGTGACTTTCTTCCTCAGTATTGACAGCAATCACCAAACCTCTATTGCCCCAGGGAGCTATCGCCCGGGGTGAGGCGGGGCTGCTAAAACTCCCTACTTGAATCCCTTGACTGTTTAACACTTCTATCTGCCCCCTAACATCTGCCAACACCCATCCCCAATTAGCCACACAAGCAGACACGGGCAAAGTTTCAAGAGGAATTCGTGCTACCTTGAGCGGCCACAATTTCATCAACAGCACCGCCGCTTTACCACCTTGAGGAATTCCCAGCAAAGTATAAGGCTCAGGTGTCAACAGCATCTGTCCCACGCTGGCAGACAACCGCACAGAACCCACCGACGTGCCGCGGCGAGTGTAAACTCTAAAAATAGTTTGGGGATTTTTTGGTTCGTTGTCCGCCCAAACTGCTAAGACGTGTCGCCGATCCAAAAACTTTAATTCTGGTAAATAGTGTTCTGGTAACGGGACAGTAGCGATCAGCTTCAGGGCTTTTTTCTGATTGCCAGCAGTGCTGTTTGCAGCTAAAGAATAAAAACGCAGTTCGCCCGGAACCGCTACTGTCAACCAGTTGCCGTAAGAGTCTACAGCTGCTTTTAAAGCATCGGAACCTTGCCTCAAACCCATATCCAGCAAGCACTGAGGCTCCCAAGAGCGCTCATTGAGCCAGTAAAGTTTTTGCGGAGTGAGAACGCAGCAGCCGTTGGAAACAGGTAAAATGCCGCGCACGATTTCCGGCATTAATGAAATAGAAATAGACATTTCTTCTGTAACTAGCTGTTTTCCCGGCTGAGACCAAACCTTCACCTCTGTACCTACAGCAGCATAGAGATACGTTTCAGTGGCAATTAAAGCGGTCAACGGTGCTGGAAGTATCAGTGGCTGGGGCTGCGAAAGCGAATAGCGCACACTCCGAAGTAAATTAATCGCCGACAGTGATGCTTTTTCCTCTTCAACTTCTAGCAAAGACTCAGTTTCAGACTTCAGGCTTTTATCACCACTGGTTGTGGGGTTTTCCCAAGGAATAATGCAGTCGCCCAATTGCCTGACAGCGGGGTCGTACATGATCAGCCGCAGAGCTTGAGCCATTTGGGAAGCACTGGCAAAACGGCGGGCTGGCAGCTTTTCTAAAGATTTTTTGACTATTGCTTGCAAAGGTTCGGGGATGGCGTCGGGAAATTGCAAGCGTTGATTCAGGTGCGCCCACCTCAAGTCTCCGGGGGTTCCCCCGAAAGGGCGGTAGCCCATTAGCAGTTCAAACAGCAGAATTCCTACTGCATATATATCTGACATCGGGGAAAAAAGACCGTAAAACCGCTCAGGGGCCATGTAAGCGGGGGAACCTACGGTAGCGTCGGGAGAAATTTCTTGGTGGAGGCGAGTGGTACCAATTTCTGGCAGCCTACGCGCGATGCCAAAGTCAGAAAGTCGGGGCGACCAACCTTTTGCTCCTAAAGTTAGGAGGATATTTTCGGGCTTGATGTCGCAGTGAACAACGCCTCGGCGGTGGGCGTAGTCTAAGCCGGCTAAAACTTCCATGACTAGCTGTAAACCTTCGAGCAGACGCAAGGGGCGGTCTTGTTTGAGCAGGTTGCGGAGGGTTCCTCCCTCGCAGTAGTCCATAACCAAGTACCTGCCTGTAGCTGTGTGTTCTAGAGCTCGGCAGGTAACAATGTTCGGGTGCTGCAAGGTGATCAGAAACCACAGCTCTCGCAAGAATTCGCTAGTTGGGGCTTTTTGATGACTAAGTTCTTTGAGAGCAACCAGTTGGCTGGTGAGGCGGGAGTCCTGGGGGGGAGCTTCTCGAAGGCTGGCACAAAAAACTCGACCAAATTGTCCTTGTCCGACTAGCCCTAAAATGCGGTACTTAGAATGTTGCATCGGTCTAATTATAGAAAAAGCTTGAGCTAGTATTAAAATATGTAAATAATTCTGACAAAAATTCAAATTTTTGAATCGCTCGCCAGGTACAGCCTATGTTATCTCAGGTTCATTCTCAGCCTCCTTGAGAGCGATCGCACAGTCGCACCTACTAAAATCATTGAGCTTCGGAATCACTATCAATCTTGCCGGATGCCGATACCCGCTCGGGAACTACCTGTGGCTGCTATTTTAGTCGATCGCGACTATTACAGTTTTTTCAATGCCATCTAGAAAGTATCTAAGGTTTTAGCTTTTCAAGGCTAAGCTGGGGAATCGGGGCGAGGGAACAGCGATGACCAAAACAGAAGTGCGGTTATGCCATAGGGGTTAGAGAGCCAGAAGCCGATGCTGTCGTCAAGGCATCTTAACCTTTTTGAGTGTTAGCCAAATTTTTTTGCGCTTTGAATAAGTTGATCGTAACTTGCTAAATACTGAACTTGACAGGAGCAAACATCAATATGGTTAAAATTATTAAACTAGATCCAATTGCGGAGGAAATAGCAGTCGAAACCCGATCAAATATCCTGTCTGCCTTACTTTCCAAAGACTTAGACGTTCTCAAGGAATGCGGGGGGCGGGGAATGTGCGCTACCTGCCATGTTTACATTAAAGAAGGCATGGAAGGCTTGTCGGACATGAACCGGCGCGAGAGAAGGACGTTGGAAGTCATTACTACGGCTAAAGCCAATTCGCGACTTGCTTGTCAGGCTCAAATTATGGGCGAGGGTGTGGTTGTACAGTTGCCTGCAGGGATGTACATTAATGCTATTGAAAATGTCGAAGCTCTGATCGGCCGCCGGGCCCAGCAAGATTTATTACACCCAATTACGGGTCAAGTAGTTGTAGAATCAGGTAAGTTAATTACTCGTTCTATCGTTACACAGCTTAATGAAACCCGCTTTCAAGTAGGACAGTATTTAGTTCGGACTAAAGAAGCTTAAAACTGATATGTTTGTATTTTAGTAGTAGAGAAAAATCTATGTTGAGCCAACTTGCGCGTTTGAGCATGGAAGCAGACGGACGCTACGCCAGTGCAGAAGAACTCCAATTTTTGAAAGACTACTTTCAGTCTTTGAATCACCGGATGAGTGCTTATAAAAAAATTCAAGCCTCTGAAACAGAAATTATACGGCAAGTGGAAGCACAAATGCTGTCTCTAGACCCTAGTTTATTTCGGCGGGGGGCTAACGATGTCACTGAAAAGTGCCGTGGAGATATTGTGCAGGTGTTGAGGCATTCGGCGGCAGCACTGTTGATTAATGATACGGAACGATTGCGCGATCGGCTACTACTTTGGTTGCAAACTATTTTAGGCGCTGTTCAAGTTAGAAATAGTGCAACCGTGACCTACGAGGTGATGAAAAAGGTCCTCAAACAATATCTCACGGTGGAAGAAAGGAACCTATTTTTTCCGATTCTGGACATCAACCGCACTTTACTCGGCAAATAATCAAGGGGGTTGACAACTTAACGCCGATAAACTGTGCCATTAGGAAGAGTGGCTCCAATCAACTTCGCTCCCGTCAAATCCGCCTCAGTGAGAATGGCTCCCCGGAGGTTGGCTCCTGTCAAGTCAGCTTTCTGCAAGTTGGCTTTACTCAGGTTAGCTTTGCTCAAGTTAATTTCATGCAAACAAGAATTAGAAAGGTCGGCATTGATCAGGTAGGCTAGACTCAAGTTGGCTTTGCTGAGGTTTGCCCCGCTCAAGTTAGCTTCCATCAGATAAGCACCGCTCAAGTTGGCTTCGTTTAACAACGCCTCTGCCATATTAATTCCAGTTAAAAGTTTGCGGCTCAAGTCTACACCGCTGAGGTCTGCCCCGCTGAGGTTAATACCGCTTAAGTGGCTGCCATTCAAAGTAATGTTTCTCAGGTAGGTTTTGCTGAGGTCTGCTTTGCACAAATTGGCTCTATCCAAGCAAGCTTCGCTAAGGTCTGATCCGATCAAGCACGCGCCGTTTAAATAGGCTTGAGTGAGGTTAGTTCGCCTGAGATTAGCTTTCAAAAGGTTGGCTTTGCTGAGGTTAGCACGGGTTAAGTTGGCTCCCGCTAGGTTGGCTTTGGATAATTCGGCTCCGGTGAGCTGTGCTTCGGTCAAGTCTGCCTCTTTCAGACTCGCTAGACTTAAGTAAGCATCTTTGAAGTTTGCCCCGTTGAGATTGGCTTTAATCAGATAGGCTTTACTGAGATTGGTCTCGGTGAGAACCGCTTTGGTGAGGTTAGCGGCGCTCATATCTGCACCTATGAGATTAGCATTGGGAAGAATTGCTCCGGTCAGGTTTGCCCAATTCAGATGAGCTCCGGCGAGGTTGGCGCCGGTGAGATTGGCACCGATGAGATTGGCGCCGCTCAGACTAGCTGCCATGAGGTTAGCACCGGTGAGATTGGCTCCGCTGAGGTCAGCTTTGCTGAGATTGGCTCTGCTCAAATGGGCTTTGGTGAGGTCCGCCCCGCTGAGGTTAGCACCAATTAAGTAGGGTCGTTGCTGGTGTTGGTTGAGGTTTGCCAAAATTAGAGTTGGGGCATCGTTGGAACGGAATAAATCGATCGGACTCAACACAATGCCGCGCAGATTTGCCAGTCTAAAATCTCTTTCGCCGGCTGCATATCGAGTTAGAAGTTCATTGGCGTCCATTAAGTTCTAGCAAAATGTTTGAGGTTTTGATTGCTTTTAAATTTTATGAGTTTCTAGAGTAAGTTATGAATTTTCTAGCTGCTCGTTATAATCAGGTTTTATTTAAATTGCTAAAACCGGATTTTTTGACTCAGGCTCTTTTTTATTATTTAACTCACAGTTTTGATGATACAGTGGATAATATGGCTGCCCAACAATCATTTGACAGCTATTAGCAACAAAGTAATAGCTGTCAAATTAGTCAGTTTTTTTGGAAAAGTTGACTGAGAATAGCTTCATGATCTTTTCCTTCTTCGACCATAGAATCGCCAGGTTGTAGGCGATCGCGCAGTCCTAAAATAAAGCGGTTGCAGTCCGAACCCAATGATTCGCAGGATGTTTGCAGGCAGTGAAGTTCTCGACCCGTAAGCTGACTAAAGAACGCACTTAAAATACCTGCTTCTAAAAAACAGGCTGGTCGCTTAGACTTGGGGGCTGTTTTAGCAAAAAGAGAGTTAGCAATTTTTACTATTAAAAATCCATGTTCCGAATAGCTGGGGTCAAGCTCAAAGGTTCCCCATCCATGAGTTTTCCAACACTGCTGCAAGGACTGAAGAAATTCTACCATTTCCATTTCAGAAACTGGCTGACCGTAGTATTCGCTGACTTCTTCGCAAAAACGCACGTAGAAGTTTTTACCCCACCAGCGACCGCAGTTGAAAAGCACGAGGCGGGAGGCTTGACCTGTTTCTTGTTCTAAGCCGATATAAATGGCTTGAATCAGTGTTTCTGGGAGTGCTAAGAGCCGATCACCCCGGCGGTTTTCGAGGAGACCGAGTTCGAGGTCGCCTCGGACGTAGGCATCGCTGGCAAAGTAGTTTCCAGGGAGTCGGGGCTGTTTGAGTAAGTCGGCAATATTAATCATCGGAAATTGGGAATTGGGAATCGGGAATTGGAAATTGGGAAGAAAGCTGATTATTTATTACCTGGGTCAATAATAATTGACTGTGCTTGGTCGAAAAATGGTTGCAATATAGCGCGGGCTTGCTCGGAAAGCAATTCTTTTAAACGAGTTTGCAGCAGATTGCAAACAGTTGCTTCGATATTGTGAGTTTGGTGGGCTTCGACTATGCCGGAAAGCCAGTCTACAAGGCGCTGTTCTAGAAAATTTTGATCGTTCAGCAGCATAGCCATAGCGCAGTACCGCAAGACTAAAACCCAGTGTTTGAGCGATCGTTCTAAGGTTTCTTGCTTTTCGTCGGGGAATGTTTCTTGTAGTTTGTTGGCTACTGGTTGGAAGATGCTTGCTTCCTTCTCTCGCAAAAATTCGTAAATTTTTAAGCGCTGGACAAGGGTTACAGCTTGACGCTTAAAAGCTATGAGTTCTTCGCCTTTTAAAAAGCGGTTTTCTGCCTGATCCAGCAGCGCCTCAATCTCAGGGTGCATGATTTTAATTAAGTGGTAATCGGTAATTGATAAAAGGAAGGAAGTTCGGCAACGAGCAATGTACGGGATTTAACGGATTTAACTAATTGATTTTGAGGGATGAGGAAAGAGGGGTGAGGGAAGATGGAGGAGGGATTGCCCTATTTTTTATTTTCCATTACGTACAGAGATTAAAACAGGTCAAATAGGTCATCAATGGTGACTTCTGCTTGTTCAGAAATAGAAATTACTGGCAAGGGTGGCGGTAGGGGTAGGGCACCTACTTCCGGAATTCCTTCCCAAGAAATAGCTTGAAAAAAGTCTGCTACTGGCTGGGTTAAACTCAGAAGTTGACCGGGGGTCGAGCCAGTTGGGGTTTCTAAAGATTTTCCCAGCCAATTATAGTGACCAAAGAATTCTTGGACAGATTGGTCCAACCATGAAGTTTGACTTTTCATCTTTCTTCCTGCCTGGAGAAATCCACCATCGCACTTTCAATCGCGAAATTGGTGGGAGGAAAGGCAGGGCAGGGGATGTGCCTTTCCAGGTTGTTTACCGCAATATTTCACCGTGTTGCAGTCGATTTTGAATATCGCGGGCGTTGGCACCTTCGTTGAGCCAGAATGCTGCTGCATCAATTTTATCTGGGTTGCCAAGCAGGAACTTGCAATAGGTTTCTCCCATTGAGTAACATTGGAGTTCTATGCAGCTCAGAGGCTTTTTGACTAGAGAGCCGAAAAAACCGGCGAACAAACCAGCGTATAGGTGACAAACCGGTTTGCCTACGTCTCCCAATGTGCGAGCAACTGCTGAGTCAAAGAGGTTGATGAAGATGCAGCCGTGTTTGCGATCGCTCATGTCCACTTCCCAGCGACCCCAACCTTGAGCCGTGAAAGGCCACCACCAAGTTTCTAGCAGAAACATGAGATTTGACTGGCGAATGTTCTGGCTGTATTCGGCACTAAACCATTTTTGAAAAAATTCGGAATCTTGGAGTCCCCACTGGCAACCAATAGTATACATGATGACAGAGGACGCGGGGCCGACTTCTTCTTCGAGCCCCTCCACCAAACCAATAATGAAGTCTTCGCTGGTAAAAATGTTGCGCGACTGATTCCAGTCGTCAATTGTACCCATCTGGCGATCGAAGGCAAAAAAATCCTGAAACCTATAGTGGCTGTGAGTTTTAGGATGCTTTTGCTTCAGTAGCGATTCGCTGTGGGTGGAGATTTCTTTTTTAGCGGTAGAGACCATTGGCGGGTTATTCCTTTTTCGTGTAGTTTGGTGAAAATTAGAGTCAAATAGACTAGCCTGTGTATCCAATTTAACTTTATTTTTCTAAAGGCAGGCACAGGGTATAAATTTTCACTGCAATATAAAAATTAAAAATTCTAGGATGCTAAATTTGGGGGCTTGTTGGGAGTTCTGCCTTCGGACAACTGCTCTCTGAGTGCTGACGAAAGTGGGTATAACCTTAAACGGCTATGTGTTATCGTTTTGTGCAAGCTGTCCACTATATATATAGGGCATATGGGGATGAAAAATCACGCTTGTATTGCAATAGGCATCAATCAATATCAGTTACTCCAGCCTTTGAGTTATGCCCAAGAGGATGCAGAGGCTCTGTACGGTTTTTTGACTGAGGAGGCGGGTTTTGCGCCGGATGGATGTCTGCTGATGACCGATAGCTCGCCGTCGCTGTGGGGTCAATCTACATATCCAAATCGGGAAAATATTCTGAGATTGACCCAAAGCCTCTGCGCGGAACATGTGCAACAGGGAGATTTACTCTGGTGTTTTTTTAGCGGCTACGGTGTCAGCTATGAAGGTAAGGATTATTTGATGCCTGTTGACGGCAATCCGGCTGACATTCAGGGTACGGGGATTCCGGTAGAGTTGCTGTTGAATACTCTGAAAAACGCTCCTACGGAAACGGTATTGGTGCTGGTTGATATGAACCGCAGCCAGATTGTGAAAGCGGGGGAAACGATCGGCTCTCAAACGGTCGAGCTGGCGCGGGAACTGGAAATCCCAACGGTGCTTTCTTGCCGCCCGAATCAAGTTTCGCGGGAAACTTCGGCTTTGCGTCAGGGGTTTTTTACGACGGCGCTTTTGGAGGGGCTACGATCGGGACAGTGCATGACCATTAAGGGTTTAGACCGTTTTTTGAGCGATCGACTGCCGGAGCTGTGTGACCACCATTTGCGTCCGAAACAAGAACCTTTGATGGTGGTGAATCCTCCGGGGAAGGCTAATTTGGTGATTTTGCCGGATGCTTCAGGGGTACCAACTTCTGCGTTGGCCGGACGCAACGGCAATATGACGATTGGTACGGCTGATGGGTTCGATCGCCCGCAAATGGCGACAGCTACGGCTCGAATAGATCTGCCTCCGGCAGTTCGCAATGCTCAGGATTTGCCGGTGGAGAAGCCGCCTGTGTCGCAGCCAAATGCTGTGGCCCCTGCCGATCGGGGGGGCGATCGACCGAACTTGCAAAAGCCGGAGGATGAGCATAACGGGGGGTCGGATAAGTCATTTTTGCAGCAGCTAGTTTTATGGAGTTCAGCTACGGCTGTGGTGCTGCTGTTGGGTGTTTTTGTGACGAACAAATCAATTTTTGTTGGTCAGCAAGAAGGAGATCCTCGATCGCGGACTGAAAATGCCCAAAACTCTGGATCTCAAAAATTTACTGGTACTGGGGGATCGCAGAACCAACCGCGGGCGGTGCAAGCGGGGACTGGAACCAAGCAGCCACCATCGAGCCAGCAGGTGTGGGCTGAGGCGAAAACTTTCCTCAAGGATGGTTCGGCTTCTAGTTTTAATAAAGCAGTGGTTAAGGCTCGAACGATTCCGGCTAGCGATCCGCTCTACCCGCAGGCTCAGCAGGATATTGAGCGCTGGAGTTTGACAATTTTGGATATAGCTAACGGGCGGGCTGCTCGGGGCGATTTCCAGGGGGCGATCGGGGCGGCTAAATTGATGCCTGATGTCAATCAGCCTGTTTACAATCAGTCGAAACAGGCGATCGCTCAGTGGGAGGAGCTATCCAAAGACCAGGATGTAAATATTGCTTTGCTATCGGCTGCTAAGGGTCAAATTAAGCGGGGGGTTGCCTCTTCTTACAGTAAAGGCATCCAGCAAGCTAATAAAATTCCACCCGGTCAGCCGAAGTATGAAGAAGCTCAACAGTTAATTGGAGAATGGAGCGAAAGTATTCTCAAAATTGCTCAGTTGCGCGGTTCTCAAGGAAAGCTTAAAGAGGCAGTTGAAGCTGCTTCGCTGGTGCCGTCGGGTACTCAGAGTTATCAGCCTGCTCAGAAAGAGATCGCCAATTGGAAAACTAAACTCCAACGCCAGAAAAAAGGTTGATTTAGTTGATAATTTCTCGGTTTCTCGCCGGGAAATTATCTTAGCGACTGGCCGAAATAGGTCGATAGGTCGCTCGATACCTCTTGATACTGCAAAAAGAGATCTACACATCGATAATTTAAAACCAATAATTTTATTAACCCTTGCCCCTCCGCAACTTCTGCGTGAGGGGATTTTATATGCTGCCTGGTCGGTTCGTTTTTGTAGAGTGAAAGATATCTTATGGGCTGGTTAATTGGGGTTGCGTAATAGCGGGATGATTTTAATTTTTTTTATGGGATGGGTTCTCGTATTCCGAAGGCGTGTATTTTCACAGCAGGTGGGAGGCCTAACCCCTACTCCCCACAATAATCCTCAAATGGTGTAACGTCGGTTAATTAATATCTTTAATTCACGTGCAGAGTTCCATAAACCGACGCTTCCAACTTCAAAAACCATTTTTTTAAAACAATAAAGATGGCTGTAAAGATATTTATTTGAAAAAATAAGTCGATCGACAAGTCGTAAATGACTTAATTTTAATGAACCATTAAAATAGTTAATTTTTGGATTGTAGCAATTAGAGTTATTAGCTTAATATCGAGTTAATCATTACTTTAAGAACTAGCCAATTGGGCAAGATTTAATTGCTATTAAACGCCAATGACCAAAGCAAAATCGCCTTAAATAATAGGGTATGCAGAGTTAATTTGTTTTACCCCTCTTGGTGGGCTATTAGGAGCGGTCAAGGGGTGGAAGACTGTTTAAACTTGTGCTGTTTTTAAATTCTTAGCATTGAGCGATATGTTATGAATTATACAAAATGATCAGTTATTGGCAATTCTAGCGAACGAGCGATCGCCCCTAAGGAATTCAGGAAACAGATTCACCGCCAGACAGCACAAAATACCTGGATTGGCAAGCTGCGAGTCTTCCTTTCCCCGGACATCGCTAAGCTGCCTTAATTAACATAAATAAGGGCTTTGCAAGAAAATCCAAAAAATATATCCTTGAGAAACAAGAATAAAAACTTACTCGCTTATTGTAGCCCCGGTAACAACACGTATGCCTGAAGTTATAGTCCCCAGCCAAGCCTACGGGACGATCTAAATCAATAGGGTGATGTGGCAGTGTCCGGGTGTTAAGAGGGGCGCTCGAAGAGGAATGTTCCCCGAGCGATCGCTTCCCAATCGGGGAGGGTAAAACCTAGGAAGGCAAGGAGTTGGAGACAATGCTGAACTTTTTGAGTTCCGGAGAGTAGCGTTAGCACTAAACTCTGCCGTATTGTGGAAATTGAGCCAAATTTGTAACAGTTCTTAACTATAAATAATTGTGCCAAAACTGCTAGCATAGTGACACTTTTGCTAGCAAAAACAGATAAAGTAAATAAAGTTGGCTAGCTCTAGACGCCCCGATCCCCATCCTGGGGATGTTGAATCAATTTGATTCAT
Source organism: Microcoleus sp. MON2_D5 (assembly GCF_036701905.1). Taxonomy (NCBI): domain Bacteria; kingdom Bacillati; phylum Cyanobacteriota; class Cyanophyceae; order Oscillatoriales; family Microcoleaceae; genus Microcoleus; species Microcoleus sp. MON2_D5. Next base: position 1,699 of record NZ_JAUBRM010000128.1, on the reverse strand, counting down.
ACCAAGTGGTTTTAGAGTTACAATCGGAACCAAAGCATCGCTATTTAACTGAGTTCTTTACTTACTTTTACTTTCAGCTATGAACGTGGATTTTATCAAAGCCCAAGTCAGGTTGCTACAGGGTGCAAGTTCATCGGAGCGAGAAACCCTTATTAAAAACATCGGCGTCTGTGCTGGCGTGATCCGACCGGGAGAGTATGTGACTCCGCAACGGAAGCACGCCATCACTCTATGGCTGCAAACAAATGCGGTTCGCCTCCGACTTCCCCAACTTCCTCTGGACTTATCCGGCCAAAAGCCTTAACAGGGAAGTAATCAAGAGGTAGCTGCAGAATCAAAGAAATTAGTCAATCTTACCTAAAAGTGCTTTTTTATTGAGCTGTACAGGATCAATGAAACACGATTAAGATTGAAAAAATGTTTGTAGGGAAAGTTGGGCTCGAAAACACGCCTGTGGACAAGAAGCGGCCGATCGCCTTGGTCGAAGCAGGAAGTGAGCGTCAAACCTGCTCTCACAGTAGATTTGACTAAGTTTCACAGAACGGATTATTGTGCACAACTATAACCTGGGTTATTTGCTTTTAGATTTGAGATTCACGATTTAGCTCGTATTGGATAAATAGGCTATTGGTGGATCGCCTGAAAAATTATCCTATTCAATAGGTATAACTAATTACAGGGGCAGTCTTTGAACTGCCCTTACTTTTGAACCCCGAGTGGGAAATGCTGCAAGTTACAATAAACGCATCTACTTGCAGATAGAGTTTAGGTAAACTCTCATGTAAGCTGCAGCGCCTCTATATTATCTGTTATGTTCGAGATGGGGAGAGGGGGAGAGGATTGGACGACCTTTAAAAGGGAACTAATATCATCAAACAGAACGAGTTATTACAATTCACTTGCTTTCTAATATATTTTTCCACAAAAATACTGTGAGCAAAAAACAAAAATTTCCTTATTTAGTTGGTTCCCGATGGACTTCACACCAAAAAACTTGGGGGTGGCGACACTTTCAAGTGGTCAACCGAAAAAACGAAGGTAAATGGGTATTTGCAGAAATGGTGGCGGCTTGCGATCCAAGTGTCCGTTTTTGGCTCAACGCCGCACAACTCAAAGACAGATCGCTCTGGCAAGCTGGATGGCAGTCTACGCAAGAATTAGAGGAATTAGAAACAGCAGACTAAAAGACAGCGCTGTGGGGTAGAGTGAGGTAGACAGGGGTAATGACTAATAGCAACAGGGTAAAATAATGAAAAAAAAAGTTGTCTTATTGGTGTGTTTGCTAATTAGTGCTGCATTAGCCGGTGGATTTTCCGAAGTGTCGATCGCCCTTCCAGTTCGCGATCGCAGCAATATTCTGTCTGCCGATATTCCAACTCCCGCAGGGGACTTGTCCAACCTAGTCGTGACTTTACAAGACTTGCCCGCAGGTTTTACAGAAATGCCACCTGCGACGATCCAAAAACTGGTCAGCAGTCTCAATAGGTTGAAACCAGGAAGCGTGTTTGCTTATCAGAAGAACGACGATCAGCAGTTTCAAATAGTTGGAGGATTTACAACGCCACTGCCCAACCGGATCGATCGAGCTACATTTGATGCTCAAATCCGTGAAGGGAGTTTTGCACAGGGTGCATCTCACTTTTGCAAATATATGAAAAAAGCGCCAAAATGAAAAAGCTAGTAAAACTGTGAAAAAAGA
>NZ_JAUBRM010000127.1:0-13212 GCF_036701905.1 Microcoleus sp. MON2_D5 | reverse complement strand
GCTAAATATAATCTTTTCAATTTTCCTAACTTGAAAAGATTTGATGCCTTTTCACAATTCATATAGGATTGCTATAGCAATTCATTGTTTTGGAAAACTTTCTTTGAGATAAATAAGTATTTCCGAGACTTACCAAAACTATGCCTTCTAGATGGCGGTCTTGAGTTTCCAGTGCAATACTCAAGGCTTGCTGATTGTATTCCATCGCTCTTTCATAGTTTCCTAAAGCTTGATACGCATTGCCCAGACCATTTAAAAAACTAAAATTTTTTATACCGTTTAACTTATGTAAAATCCGGCTATAAACTTCAATCTGTTGTAAATAGTATCCCCAATTACCCAATTGATTGTGTAAATTTTGATGTGTTTGTTTATCTAAAGAAGTAAAAAGGATTTCACTAGCTCTTTTCCAGTCTTCGACTTCACAAAGATGGTAAAACGCTTCCAAATATCCCCGGACTTTCTCAAGATTGGAAGCATCTGACTTCGGTTTATAATCAGTTAGCCACTGTACAACTGCTCTGTACTGAAGCCGCTGCTCGCGAGTTGGAAATTGGGCCGGGAGATCATGAGGATTGATACCTAACTTTTCCACAATCAACTCACCAGATGGGAGCCGGTTATTTTGCATAGTAAGTTTCTCCGATTTTTTCATTTTTATGGAAGGATTAATCTGTGAGCGATCGCCACACTGCGAATCAAATTATGTTGTCCCACCAGCCTATTATCTTCATCGTCAATTCCTCCATCTTCAACTAAATACCGATCGCGCAGAGTTTGCATTGCATCCTGTTGCTGCTTCTCACTGTAACCCTCGTCTTCTAAATTAATCAGCCACCACTTTTCTTTTACGTCGCAGCGATATATTGAGGCAGTGCAAAGCAAAAGATAGGCATCATAAACATCATTTTTTAACCGTTCAAATGTTTTATCAATCCGTTCCTTAACTTTTCTTCGCAAGACTTTCGTGTATGATGCTAACTGCCATCTATCCTCATCGCCTTTAACTATTCCTTGGTTACGAGCTTCGTCAATAGCCTCTTTTACCTCTTCAATGTAACGACTGTTATCTTTCCAGTAAGCTCTAACTTTCCCACCATAAGAACCCTTAATTTCTCCGGCAATTGTCCGCAAGGCTAAAGGATGCCCATCATAAACTTCCCCAATTACTCCCAGGGGATTATGTGGTGATTGTATATCGCCATCTAGTTCAGCTTTTTGGAATAACGCTATTTGCTCACTTCTTTCTAATCCTCTCAAGAGTTGGCAATGCCAGAGATTTTCGTAGCGATCGCACTCTGCTTTCTCAAACTTACTCGGGAAATCCTGAGACGTAAGAATAAATCGACTTTGACAATCTGATTCTGCCAAGAAACTTACAAAAAACTTACCCCACCACTCATCAGCAAAATCACCCCACTCGTCTTCGTTATTTTCTGTTAATAAATACTCCATAGAATCCATGAGTATTAAACACCGATTTTCGCACAAATGTTTGACTAACAGTCGCAATAGCTGCTCTGGTTTGCGATCGTCCTTTGGGACAGATTCGCCCCACTTCTCCAGCCATTGCAGCGCAACGCTGGCAAAATCTGAAACTTTTTTCTCATCTTCAAAATTTTCCCTGTGTTCCCTCCAATCTCCTCGCAATTCTTCTACGACACGTTCAGCCAAAGCAGTTTTACCGATTCCTGTAAGGCCAACTAGAAGTAAAACGCGACAAGACCCGCGCACCTTCTTGGTCAATTCCTCAATTAGTGTCTCCCGACCTACCCAGTCATCGTGTTTATAGACCGCAAACTCCATGTATGAAGCCTGAGTTGGGTTTTTATCAACCATTTCTTCCCAGTTTTCTATGCCGACAGCCTTGAAATTGGCAAACAGAGCAATTAACCCTGGTAGTTTGCGTTCTCTTTCATCTCGAAGCTGAAAGTCCTTATAAAGCTGTCTTAAATTCTGCTGTACTGCATCTTCGCTCCCATCACAAATGTCAAGGGCAATTTTTGCCTTACTCTCACCCGCTAACACTCTCAGGAGTACCTGTTTGCGCTTGGAAGGTAGTTTCTCGAAAATGTTTCTGACTGTTTTGGCATCCATATTAGGCGTTTCTCATAAAAATGAGATTTGTCTCACTACCAATATATGAGATTCCTAGCTGTCATGCTTAAAAAGTCAAGCCACAGAGGAAACTGTCATTATGACAAGTCTCAATAATCGACAATCACCGAACTTCCCCATTCAACTAGAACTACCTCTAATGCCTCAGAAAATAGATCCACTCAGCCAAATGGAAGAAGCAATTCAAAGTATGCTAGGTCTGACATGGAAAACAGTGCTGCTTCACATATCAGCACGCACCACTAAAGAACTGATGCGACAGCACGGAAAACTGATTGCTCTCCATGATGGCGAAGCCCGGATTAAAGTTTCGTCAACACCACTTTTGCTAATGGCAATTCAAAAACTTCCCGATGTTGAATCAGCCTTCAGAAAAGCTTTTGGCACAACAGTCAAAATCCGTCTCGAAGTGTAAGTGAGCTCGTTTCCGGTGACAGCGTATTATTCAATGCTTTGCCCGCGTGCGGTGCGTGACAATCAATAGTCCCACCGCCGCGAGTTAAAGTTTTCCCGCTGTCACCCACCCTATGACTGATATCTTGCACAGAGTACGATCGCCCTCAATTAATCAATCAATTCCGCTTCTTCAAAAATCTGTCTAGTCGTCAACTCCAAACCAGGCAGCAACTCATCTACAATTACTGTATTATCCGTATAAACTTGACTCAAACCATCGGTCAAAAAACTTCTAATTAAAATAGCCTCTGGATCAATGACCCAAACTCGCGGAACGCCCGCCGCCAAATAATCTTTTGCCTTCTCTTCAAATTCCTGCATCGTTTGACCAGGAGAGATAATCTCAATCACCAGTTCCGGAATTGCAGGACAAGTTTCATCTTGCCGCCAACTTTTCGGTAGACGTTCATAAGAAATGTACGTTAAATCGGGAACAGGTACCCAATCTTTATCCTGACGTTTTAACAAAATTGCCCATTCTGGAAGCACTCGCCCGCTTCCTTTACACCATACACGAATCAGGCGACACAAAGCTCCCTGTAAACTGGAATGAAAAAATTTTGGAGACACTTTCGGAACAGTTTCACCATCTACAAACTCACAATATATATCTCCGTCGGGCAAAGCTAGAAATTCTGCTAAAGTGAGTTTGGTTCCGATGCCTACCATGACTCCCAGCCCTCTCGCTAATTAATTCAAATATCAATTATACAAAATTTCCCAACATTCCTAGAAGTGCGATCGCCCTTCTCCCTCTATGCCAAAAGTGGAACAAGCGTCCCGCCTGTGAATTTCTGTGAATTTCTGCGCCTCAAAAATCAAAATCCCAATTCCCCAAAAACAATAGCAGGGCCGGCCATCCAGCCGCCCCACCTTCCCCAAAAGCCCCAAAACCATTCACTTCAACCAAGCCGGATGAGCCATCAAAGCCGCAAACGGCTGCACTCCTCGCAACTGATTTGACAGCGGCAAATGCCCTCTCGGCGCGCTCAAATCCCAGATAAACTCTTGCGGGTAGCGCGTCCAATTATTCCCCTTTTTCCAGCCAATTAGCGGCCACAATTTATCCCAATTCTTGCCCGAACTCAGCCAAATTTCCCGCTGCACCGAAAAGCCAAATTTGCCTTCGGAATGAACTTTCCACAGCGTATTAATTGTTTGCAAATCCACCACCGGCAAACTCTCAACTTGCGTAAAATACAGCCACTTTCTCACGGGAGCTGTATCACCCGCCAACTCACAAAGCTTGTCTAAAGTCAAGCGATCGGCTTCTTGAAATTCCTGTAACGCCAATAATTGTTGCAGCGGAGTGTAATCAATGTTAGAGTCCGATCGCAGCGGCACAAGCCCAGTCGGAAAATTCGCTTGCAAAAACTCCGTCGCTCTCGGAGAATTAGCACTGTAAAGAATTTGGTAAGCTTTACCCATTACCGCAGTCGGTGCATCTGACTTGCGCTCTAATAAAAATTCCATCAATACATCCCAACCGGAATCTGCTATTTGTTGTTGCAGCAGTTGCAGTTGAGTTTTTTCCGAACCCGACCTCAACTGAGAGCGGAGTTCGGCTGTATCGGCCGCCGAGTCTAGAGGAGAAGTAGAAATCGAGTCAGTCATGAGAAACTATCAGCTATCAGCTATCAGCTATCAGCGATTAGCTGAAGCCCTGGTTTTCCCCCATTGTACAATGGTACTGACTCCGATTCACTTCTCTCTACTCGGATGCCTGCGCGCAACGCCGCCTGGTTTAGCCTATCGCCCCCACCCTCTTCGCCAATGGCAGCAATAGCAAATAAGTCTACCATCTGAATTTTACGATCGATGCCATGTCAAAGAGTTTTTCTTGAACCTAGTCGTCCACGATCGAAACCCATGCAGGGAAGGAAGGCGGAAAAAAGTTTATGTCATATTCCGAGTCTTCCCACTCTTTGACCCAAAGCGGCACGGCGCCGGGGCTAGGAGTTGCAGAAAAGGTGCGTTCTTTGGCTTCGATCGAGTGAAATAGCTGTTTTAAAGTATCTCCCCTATCCAAAGCTTCGCTGAGGATGTCGTCCAAGTCAGGATCGACCCGTTTGACGCGGTTTTTGTCCTCCTCCAGCCACAGAAGTTTCAAAGACTTCAGATCTCTCGGACTGAGGATGCTCTTGTAGTACACGCGCTTAAGGGTCGCTACGGGCTCCAATGAGCGTTCGATCCGGCGAATTTGCTGAACTCGCAGGTAGTGCCATTCCGCTAAACGCTTGCGTTCCGAAGGCGGGAGAGTGCCCTTCCCGGCTGCGTGTTTGTAGTCGTATTTAATCAAACTGCAAGCCATATTGGCCAGCAGGTGAATCAACTGTTTTTCTTTGGGTGTTGCCTGACGCCGTTCCTGGGTTCTTGTCAATACGCGCTGTCTGCGGGTAGTTTCGAGAGTATTTTCCATTGGGTTTTTACGAGATGAAATACGATTGTGCCAGATCCAAATCCCGAACATCAGAAGGTAAGGAAGTTGATAGGCGGGGAAACTCCACCGACAGACTCGCCTTACCTGTTTATTTTCCCATTCCCCGTTCTCTGAAACTGACCCCTACCCCCGGGATTAGGTAGACTGATATTGGGATCGAGTTTTAACCGCCTCGATCAGAGGCGGTTGCGACAACAAATGCCACCACAACCACAACCACAACCGCACAAGAGCAAACCACACAAGAGCGCCAATTATTTCCTAGCCTTTACCCGTTTTTACCTCTTCTGCCTCCCCATCCTCATTCGTTCCAGTGTAGTTAAAGTCGGGACGACTCTCCCAAGCCGTCAAACTGCTGGCTGATGAATGTTGTGGGGCGATCGCTGAAGCGCTGGCGCTGCCTGCCTGGAAAAAGCCGAAGCCAGCCGAGGCAATTACCCCTAATACTAAGATGCTGTTTTTCATGTTCGATGACCCTGATTTCCGTAGATTGACACTTTTTGGCTAACCCGATCTGTCAGAAATGGGTTGATGCAATAGCCCACTTGTCTTCTGATAAATCTGCCTGCCATAATCAATTCAGACAGGCACACCCGCTTGCGATCGGAAACGCCGGAAGTGACGTGTTACTAACGTCCACGATCATCCATCAACCCGAATTTTTTGGGTAGTGGAGCGAAAGCCATCAGGGCGTCGATCCATCAGGGAGTTATGCCATCAGGGTGCTAATCCATCGGGTAGTTAAGCCATCAGGGCGCATCTTCTACAATTAGCCACCGACTTAACTTTTATAGTTGAGTAAGTGGTTAGCCTGGTACTGACAAAGCCTTTAAGAATTAAACTTTTTGTGGATGCATCCTGAAAAGTTTGTTCTTTAGGAATCCCCGAACGCGAAAGCCCGGGGAAAGTCAGCAGCATGGAATTCCATGCAATCTAAGTCAACTAAAAAAACGCAGATTAACGATATCTCCCACTCAAGCAGTCCTCAGCAAAACGCTGGGGTTTTTTATTGGCAGCCATTGCGAGCGCGTTTATCTCTGGCATCCGGCAGGCGTAGCTGAGGGCAGAAGGTAGACGGCGCTGTGGTTATGAGTTTCCCTGCCAACATCATACCACCGGGTGATATTTAAAGTATTATTGTAAAAAAATGTGAAAAAAAGGGCGTTTTAGCCTTCTCAATCCGATCGAGTGAAAATTCATCAATTATGTGAACGAGTGTAAAAAATTAAGTGGCGGGCTACGATTGGGCCGATCGTATGATTTGGGGCGAACGCTTGCAAAGATACGGTAAAGATTGACACGGAGAAAGCTGAGCTAGTAGACAATAGAGAAAGAGGAACAAAAATTTTCCACCATAGTAAGCTGGCAATAATTCCACTTTGTAACCTTTCGATCGCACAGCATAGGGGCGTAAAATCTTGATGAATTCCCAGATGACAGCAGAAGTCAACTCAACGTACCACTATCAAGTCGGAGGATATTTGCCTGCCGGTGCGCCCACCTATGTCAGGCGATCGGCAGACAGCGAGCTCTACGAAGGACTCAAAGCCGGAGACTTCTGCTACGTGTTGAGTTCGCCACAAATGGGCAAGTCCAGCCTGCTAGTGCAAACGGCCAAAAGGTTGCAAGCCGAAGGTACAGTTTTTGCCGCCATCAACTTGAGAAGCATCAGCAGCCCTGATATCTCTCCCCAAAAGTGGTACGCAGGAATCATGTACCGCATGGCAAGCAGTTTACACATCACAAACAGGTTTGATGCCATCAAGTGGTGGAACGATCGCGAACTGCTATCGCCGGTGCAGCGATTGGAGATATTTATCGAAAAAGTTTTGCTCAAGTCAGTTCAGCAAAATCTCGTAATTTTCATAGATGACATTGACAGCATCAGCAGCCTAAGTTTCAGTACCAGCGATTTTTTTGCCTTGATCCGGGCTTGTTACTCCAAGCGGGCAGAGCAACCGGAATACAATCGCCTGACTTTTGCTGTTATGGGAGTAGCAGCCCCCTCAGAATTGATCCGAGATCCAAGATGCAACCCTTTTAATATTGGACGGCAGATTCATTTAAGTCGATTCCAACTGCACGAAAGTTTGCCGCTAGCAAAAGGATTAGCCCTGAAAGCTTTTCGCCCCCAAAAAGTGCTCCAAGAAATATTAGCTTGGACGGGCGGTCAACCGTTTCTCACTCACAAACTTTGCCACTTGGTACTTGAATACGGGCCTTTTATTGGCAGAAATTCCGAAGCTCAGCAGGTTGAAAAACTAATCAAACACAGAATTATTAAAAATTGGGAAGAAGAAGACGAACCCCAACATTTGATACCCATACGCGATCGCATTTTCCATAGCCACTGCGACCTCACGCGGCTGTTAACCGTGTACCAGCAAGCTTTGCAACCTGTCAAGGCAACAAAACCGGGGGAATCGCAGGGACTACCAGCAGAATACTCTCCCGAAAAACTCGAATTGCAACTGTCAGGACTGGTTGTTAAATCTCACGGTAAATTAATAGTTTCCAACCTAATTTATCAGTCTGTTTTTAATCAATTCTGGGTAGAAAAAGAGCTGGGAAAATTGGCTCCCTACCACTCCGCGCTAGCAGCATGGCTGGCTTCAGACCGCGAAGATGAATCGCTGTTATTGACAGGGGAAAGTTTGCAGTCAGCTTTGGATTGGGCTGCGAACAAACAATTAAGCCAAGAACACTATTGGTTCTTGAATCCCGATCGAACTTGTGGGGAACAACCGACAGTGGTTGGCGCACAAGTTGCAGACATCAGCGTAGACACAGATGCAGACAGCCGCATCCTCACCCCGCCCTCAGATAGTGTTCCAACTGGCAGCAACGAACAGATATTGTACGATCACATCGTCTCCTGCGTGGAAACAGAATCCCCCGCACAGGTGATCGAGCGGTTCCGAAAGCTATTTATCGACGGCATGGGCTATCCCGATCGAGAGATTGAAGCAACTTTGTACAGTATAGTCTCCGTCAAGCGATTGGATCAGCACTTTAAATATATCCTACACCGCTGCTGCTACATCCCCATCAACCGCTGGCAATTGCAATCACACAACCAGTTCGCGATCGCAAATTTAGTAGCTTTATTTAAGCAGAGTTCTCCCAGATTCGGGACGGAATTTTACATAGTCAAGCGCTTGCAAGAACAAATAGCTTTCTTTACTAAAAGTGAAGAATTTCAGACCCTAGAGCGCTTAGTAAAAGCCCTAGATAGAGAGGCGGAAGCGCAGCAACAAGATACTGATTCTCCTTTAGGCGAATTGATATGTCGGTATCCTTATTTGTACGGCTATTCTCTACTGAGCAAGGGCAGCATTGAGGAAGACCAACAAACCATTCAAAAACTGGCATTTCAAAGACAGCAACAGTTTGAAACACACTTGTCTCAATATTTAAATTATTTGGTTGAGCCGAGGAATACAGAAATAGGAATTGTGCAGCGAGCGCCTAATCCCACACTTTTGAACGATGCAGAACTGCACTTAGCGGTCAGGGAATTTGCCGGAAAAGTAGCCGGCGATCGCAGCTACAAAGAAGCGGCTCAATTTTTCCTGAGAGATTCCAGACAAACTCCATCTTACGCCTCATTTAAAGTGGATTTATATGAATATTTAATAGCGTCTATCGAACCCGAATACGGGGGGCGTCAATTTAATGACCGTTTGTACAAACAAATCAAAAATACACTGCGAGAACATGACTCGGTGAAATTCAATAATTCATTGTTAGTTCGGACTTGCCACCAGTTGTTCAACTTCTTAGTAGTGGAAAATTCCCAACATCCCAGCCACTACGTTTTTTACGACTTGGTGTACAACCTCGGTGCCAGCAGAACAATGGGTTTACTGCTAAAACTTGTACTGCTTTCGGGCAAGGTCAAACCAGAGTTGGAAAAGCGATTTTCTATTTTGTTTAATCACTATGAAGGTAAAGCTTCTAATGAAATTATGTGGTTTGTCAAATCGTTGGAAAATTTCAATGTAGCTTTGGTTGTGAATTTTGGTAAGACGGATTTGTCTTTGGTTAAACAGCATCTTATTTTGAATTAAAAAATTACAAAAGCGCTCGCTCAGCGTGATAGCTTAGTATTAATTTAAAAAACCTCACGGGAAAACAAATAAAAGCCTGGCAAGTCACAGCAACGATCTACGAAAAAGGTCAATTAATTCTCGATCGACCTTTAAGCGCAGAAACTCCCAGCCGCGTGCGAATCATCCTCCTTTTTCAGAAACCTACAGATGAAGCTGAAGAAGACCCCGACGATACTTTAGTTGCAGAAGTAAAAGCCAGTCTCAGAAGATCGTTGCCGCAAGCCAAAGCCGGAACAACCAGATGAATCTCGGAAGTGTGGGAGAGAATCGATCGATTTTAGATTTGAGATTTTAGACGATCGCATGATCGATCGAGTTGAATAGCCGTCGATCGTACTTTTGTGAACGATATACTCAAAATCCGTGAAGCGAAGCTATCCCGAAGGGAATCGCACAGACATCAGCCTCAACTCCATCCGCAACATCATCGCCGATTTTGATGAAAGCCAATAGCGGTGTATTATTAACTCTATGATTAGCTATCTCAAAGGCACAGTCGCCGATATCGCCAAAGGCAGCAACCGCGTCATATTGACTCTCGAAGTCAATCAAATCGGCTATGAAATCCAAATTTTGCCCCGCGTGACCGGTCAATTGCCAGCATCCGGCGAAGTCGCCCAAATTTTTACCCACCAGCAAGTTAAGGAAGACCAAATCGTATTGTACGGTTTTGGCAGCGCGGCAGAACGCGATTTGTTTCGGCAGTTGACGAGCGTCAGCGGTGTGGGTGCTCAACTGGCGATCGCACTTCTCGATACTTTAGGATTACAAGATTTAGTCCAGGCGATCGTCGGCGGTAACACCCGCATCCTCGCCAAAACTCCGGGCGTGGGAACAAAAACCGCAGAACGTCTCGCCCTCGAACTCAAAAGCAAACTCTCGGAATGGCGACAGCAAGCAGGTTTGACGACTTCAGTCGCCGCCGGAGTCCCCCCAGCTATTCAAGAAGAAGTCGAGATGATCCTGCTGGCGATGGGATACACTGCGGCTGAAGTCTTGCAAGCGCTGCAAACCCTCAGTCAAGACAGCACTTTGTCCGCCAAAGCGAATGCCGATGATTGGATACGTGAGGCGATCGCTTATTTGAGCCGATAATCCCCTACCCGAGCCCGAAACCGGGAATAAAAACCAAAATTCCGCCGGGCCAACAAACCCATCCCTGGCAAAAATTTTATCGTTGTTATGCTTCCCCTGTGATAACATAGGAGATTGTGACAATCGTACAAAAAAAACTAAAATCAATTCATGGCTCTTACACAACAGCGCAAACAAGAAATCATGGGCGACTTCCAAACCCATGAAACCGATACCGGCTCAGCAGATGTCCAAGTCGCCATGCTGACCGATCGCATCACAAAACTCAGCGCCCACCTGAAAATCAACCAAAAAGACTTCGCCTCCCGGCGCGGTTTGATGATGATGATCAGCCGCCGCAAGCGCCTGCTGGCATACATCCAAAAGCAAAATGCCGATCGCTACAAAGCATTGATTGCCCGTCTAGGCATTCGCGGCTAAACACCACAGCCAAAATTTGCGACAATATTCTTTAATCTTGGACAAACACCAAGAGTTATTGAAAAATGTTCGAGATTTCAGGTTAGAGATAAAATATGTCCTCCGAACCACCCCGCAAGCGCTTGCCCTTTGAACCGGCAACCAATCGTAAAAAAACGCCTAAAAAGCCCCCAGAACCCCAACCAAGCGTAGCCTTAGAGTTGGATTCTGCCGACAAGCAGCCCAACGCTAACAAAACTCGAAAACAGTCGCAATCCATCCCGGAAGTAGTCAGCCAACGCATGATATCCCGCATAGCGGTATTCTGCGGCGTACCTACCCTATTGGGAATTTCCACATTTTTTGTGAGTTATTTCGTAGTCAGCAAGGGCTTGTTTGATTTGCCCAACACAGCAGTATTGCTGGTAAGCATGGGCTGTTTTGGTCTAGGCGTTCTGGGATTAAGCTACGGAGTCCTCTCGGCTTCCTGGGATGAAGAAATTTCAGGAAGCACTCTGGGGTGGGAAGAATTTAATACCAATTTTGGACGGATGCGAGAAGCGTGGCGCGCCGCGAAGCCAAAAAGTTAGTCATTAGTCATGAGTCATTAGCTAAAAAGTAAGCTGTTAACCATTAGCGAGTTTGTATTTGGGGAGGGAACAAGAACCCGCCCCACAACAATGCTAATAATACTGATATAAATAGATTCTCGATCGCCATTGCATCTATTTTTCTCAGTGCATCAGAGTCATCATCCGTTTCTAGCCCAACTAAAAAGGCAAAAAAAATATGATTATTGTAATGAAAGCCGGCACTCCAGAAGCCGAGATCGATCGACTAGACGAAGAACTCCGCACTAACTGGGGTTTGATACCAGAAAAAATAGTCGGCCGTTACAAAGTTGTTATGGGTTTGGTAGGCGAAACCGCTGAGCTGGAACCTCTGCAACTGCGGGAAATGAGCACCTGGATTGAAGAAGTGCTGCGCGTGGAAAAACCCTACAAACGCGCTTCTCTGGAGTACCGCCAAGGAGAAGCCAGCGAAGTAGCGGTTGCTACTCCTTTAGGAACTGTGACGATCGGCTTGCATCACCCGATCGCGATCGTAGCAGGCCCTTGCTCGGTCGAAAACGAAGAAATGATTGTCGAAACGGCAATGCGCGTCAAAGCTGCTGGTGCTCATTTTCTGCGCGGTGGCGCATACAAACCGAGGACTTCCCCCTACGCTTTCCAAGGCCACGGCGAGAGTGCTTTGGGATTGCTAGCTGCGGCGCGGGAAGCTAGCGGTTTGGGAATTATCACGGAAGTTATGGATGCGGCCGATTTAAGTGCGATCGTGGAAGTAGCCGACGTGATCCAAGTCGGGGCGAGAAATATGCAGAATTTCTCACTCTTGAAGAAAGTCGGAGCTCAAGATAAACCCGTTTTGCTGAAGCGCGGCATCTCCGCCACCATTGAAGAATGGTTGATGGCTGCTGAGTATATCATGGCTTCTGGCAATCCGAACGTGATTTTGTGCGAGCGCGGAATTCGCGGGTATGACAGGCAATATACGCGGAATACGCTAGATTTGTCGGCAGTACCAGTATTGCGAACCCTGACCCACTTACCGATTATGGTTGACCCCAGTCACGGCACCGGTTGGGCGCAGTTTGTACCTTCAATGGCCTTTGCTTCGATCGCCTCTGGTACTGATTCGCTGATGATTGAAGTGCACCCGAATCCGAAAAAAGCTTTGTCTGACGGGCCGCAATCTTTAACACCGGATCAGTTCGACAAGTTGATGGAAGAATTGGCGGTGATTGGTAAAGTCATGGGTCGTTGGCCGCAACCCGTGCCAGTGTTGGCGTAAAAACAGGCGAAACGCCTAACCTAAAATGCGATCGCGGTTAAATCCCCGACTTCTTAAAGAAGTCGGGGATTTTGTTATTCTGTTTTTGGAATAGAGGCCCAGGGGCGATCGTACTTCTAGCGGGACTTAAACAAAAATTAAGCCCAAATTAAGTCCAAAGTGGTTTTATAAATCGCAAATACGTCCATATTTTCTTGCAACTAGCGCAAAAATCTATAATACCCAATCCGGGTTACTTACTCCGTTTATGATGGCGAACAAAACCCAGCTACCACCAGCACGCTCACCAGTTGTGAAATGGCTGATGGAATCGGGGTCTGGTTAACCCTGTTGCGAGGTGTTGATGAACCGAACTCGTGGAGGCTGCGATCGACACAACAGGGGGGGACGTTCATCCTATACGATCATCGTAATTGCTCAACCCCCTTGACAAGAAGACGAGATAGACATTAGATAAAGGAATGGAAAAACTCCCCGACTTAAAGCAACTATCGAACGAGGCAAAAGAAGCCTTGATAGTAGAGCTATGGCAAGAAATCCAAAAACTTAGCGCAGCATTAGCCACATACGAACCAAAACCAGGCTCATTGGAGTTTAGACTAAGCACAAATTTACTCAGCCTTAGCTGAGTAGAAGTTATGGTGAATTTAGAGAGAGCTGATCCGGTTAACTAATCGATTTTGACCAGTTTTGGAACCTACCTTTACCCTTTTTGACCACAGGATAGCGGCATCTTGGAGT
>NZ_JAUBRM010000126.1:0-13293 GCF_036701905.1 Microcoleus sp. MON2_D5 | reverse complement strand
TATCCTTTCTCTGCGCTGTGCTTATCTCAATGGTCAACTTTCCACTTGATATATGTGCAAAACTGAGATGCACCCGGACTTTCGCTATGAGACAGGGAATTAATTCCCTGTCGGACTTTCGGTTTTACCTGCTATTTCACCTACATTAATCCGAGTTTATCTCCGGTTAAAAATCGGGTTCTGCGGCTAAAAGCTCGATCGCCAAATCCATCTGTTCCTTCCCTCGCGCCAAAAACCTTTCGCACTCCTGCCAACACTCCACAGCCACCCCAAACTGCTCGAAAACCTCCTCTAGAGGCAACTCTCCCGATTCCACCCGATCGATAATCGCTTCAATTCGATCGACCGTTTCCTCATAATTCCAGTCAGACTGGCGCAACTGCGAATCAATCATAACTTTTCTTCCGCATCCAATACTTCTACAATCTTAACTTTCAGCACGCCCCGACTCAACCTCACCGTCAATTCCTCTCCCAATTCCAAACCGTCAGTTGTGCGGACGATCGTACCGTCACTTTGGATTACCGCCGCATAACCCCTTTGCAATACCGCCGCTGGATTCAGTGCGGATAACTTTTCTTGCAATACTTCCAGTTTACCAGTTGCTTGCCGCAAAGTTCGCGATGTCGCAGGCAAACGTTTTAATCGATTTTGTAACAGTTGCAAATGCTCTTCTTCTGTCTGAAATCTTGCCCGCACAGCACTTGCTAAATTGACCATTCGCTGCTTGTGTTCAAAGTAAAGATCTGCTAAAATTGGTACAGCTTGAGCGGCCGCCGCAGTGGGAGTGTGGGCTCGTTTATCTGCTACTAAATCGGCGAGAGATTCGTCTCTTTCGTGCCCGATGCCTGTAATAATTGGAATCGCACAATTCGCGATCGCCCTGACAACTCTCTCATCATTAAAACAAGCCAAATCTTCCGCAGAACCGCCGCCCCGCCCTAAAATGATCACATCCGCCCTACCGTCCAATTCTACACGGGCGATCGCGCGGGCGATCGCAGCAGCAGCCAATTCTCCCTGCACTCCTGTGGGCGACAGCAACACCCGCAAACCCGGATATCTTTGGGCTAGAGTCCGCTGAATGTCTCCCCAAGCAGCGCCGGTATCGGATGTCACCACGGCCACAATTTGTGGGTGTGCGGGAATCGGGCGCTTTCTGGCGGGATCGAAGAAACCCTCAGCATCCAAGCGCGAGCGCAATTGCTGCAACCGCAAAGCCTGCAATCCTTCCCCAGCCGGTAGCGATTGCACAACAGTCAACTGGTACTCGCCGCGATTTTTGTAAACCCGGATGCTTCCCAAAACCAGCAACTGTTCTCCTTTTTCCGGGATTTGCACCAATTTTTGCCGCTGAGAATTCCACACTACGCAGCGAATAGCAGCGCTTTTGTCGGTGTCGCACAGAGTGAAAAAGCAGCCGCTGGGGTGGTGCGAAACGTTCGACACCTCGCCTGTCAGCCAAACTGATTGCAGGTTGCGATCGCCCTCCAACAAGTCTTGCAGGTATGATGTTAGTCCGGCAACAGATAAAGCTGTATCGGGAAGAATTGAAGTCATCCAATTTTAGATTTTAGATTTTAGATTTTAGATTTAGGCTACTATCAATACTTCGGACAGTGTGTGATTGCCAAGGGTAAAATAAGCGTTTCAGGGCGAGTGCAGAATCCACTTGCTAACGGAAAATCAAGGGTTTCCGACTAGGATCTCAAAATAGTCCGGACTATTGTAGTATATCTAAGGTAATTTATTTGTAGGCTGAGCGGGCGAGCGTAAATTTAACTGCAAACAAACTAATGATATCAGATACAATGACTTCGATGAATGTGCTGCGCCAAGAGGCTGCGGCGATCGGTATTACTGAGGCCGAAGCCCGAAAATATGGCGACCTCCGACATAAAAGAACTTGGTCTTTGGCGATCGAACATCACCTCTCACTGCAAGATTTTGCCGATCGCATAGAACAATCCTTCACAACTTCCGAACCAGATTCCTCCAGCGCACTCAACCACTCTCAGATTGCGGAGTCGAAAGACTATGGTATTCCGCTAACTGCGAACCTAGGCGAATCTAGAGTAACCAGGGACAACCAAACAGCCTCTCTTGCTTCGCCACAACAGCAAGCAGTAGCAATCGGGCGATCGCACGGCAATTCCGACCACCGCAGCAACCAAAACCGAGGTTTTAAACAAGTAGTTCAAAATCATATTAAAGCATTAACAATTGCATCCGCCTCCCGCACAAATCTGCCCAATTCACAACTGGGCAATTGGGTTTGTCCTGAGTGTGGGCCGGAGGGCGAATTGGGGTGTCACCTTTGCGCCGGAGAAGGCAATGTAGGGGATATTGCAGCTATTGGGTGGACGCTAGCTTATATGGAAATGTTGGGCTGTTCTCCTCGCGAAATCGAACCGATACGGAAATTTCCGCCTTCCTTAAATATTCTGGAATTGAATTTAAAAGTTTGTATTGCTATCAAACAAAGTAGCGAAGTTTTAGCCAGGACGGAGAAATGGGTAATTAGTCATTAGTTACCTGAAAGCTCACCCAACTTAAGTATTGATTCTAGCTTTTTCAAAGCAACTTCCAAATCATCATTAACAACTTGGAAATCGAATTCCCCCGCCGCTTCAATTTCCTCTTTAGCACGCAGCAACCGACGGGCGATCGCAGTTTCGGAATCTTGACCCCGACTCCGCAGGCGCCGCTCCAATTCTTCCCAAGAAGGAGGTAAAATAAAAATTCGCAGGGCCTCTGGAAAATTATTCCTAATTTGCCTAGCCCCTTCGAGCTCAATTTCGAGGATTACCCATTTTCCCTCACCAATTCCTTGCTTGAGACCAAAATAAGGAGTACCGTAAAAATTACCGGCAAACTCAGCCCATTCCGCCAACTCTCCAGCCTCAACCATTTGTTCAAAGCGGCTGCGGCTGACAAAATAGTAGTGCTGTCCCTCAATTTCTCCCTCACGGGGCGATCGAGTTGTCACGGATACCGAAAGATACAATTCGGGATGGCGATTGAGGAGCGATCGTACTAGGGTGCCTTTCCCCACACCGCTAGGCCCCGTCAAAACAATTAATTTACCGGATTTCATTTTTAGAATAGAAACGTGTAACAATTCAAGTTTCCGCTTACTCTAAACTGTAAGCGCTCAAATTGCAACTGACAAACCTCAATCATCCCGACCTTGACCGTCTTTGCTGATCACAAAACGATTAGCAACCGTTTCCGGCTGAATCGCCGAGAGGATGACGTGACTCGAATCTGTAATAATTACCGCTCTCGTGCGGCGGCCGTAAGTTGCGTCAACAAGTTGTCCCCGCTCCCGCGCATCAGTAATAATCCGCTTAATTGGCGCTGACTCGGGACTGACAATGGCAATCACTCGATTAGCAGACACAATGTTACCAAAACCGATATTAATTAATTGAATATCCATGAAAATTTTAATCTGTAGGTGAACGATTGAGTATCAATCCTTACTTTTTATCATATAATATACAAAGATTTTTTCTGATAATTCTCCACTTAATCCCCACTAACTTTTTTAGTTTCTACCTAAAATTTTTACCATTTTGACGCCGAGTACCCCGTTCTTTATCAAAAATTTAAAAAAGACTCGCTGTTGCTACTCTATCTTAAAGATTCCGTAAAAGCATCTATTTTTAGTTGCAAATAAAAGCATTAGCTGTATCGATAAAACAACCCGTAAATGTTGCGAAATATAAAGTTAATTTCCGGGAGAGGGAAAGTTAAGTATAATTAGTGTTAAATGACAAAAAATATTCGCCAATGCTGCTTTGATGAGCTTTCCAACCTAAACTAAAAGCTGCTGGCGATCGCACTTTTTGCCCGATTTTTCACCAAAAGTTGGGGATGATGTGCCAAACTACAGATGTTTACTGCATGATGTTCTACAATAAAATGCGTTTGTATTGAAAATTTTAGTCCTATTAATACCAATAAAAAAAGTGTGGCTCCAATTATCACTTTTATAACAATAAAACTTACGCAAAAAGTTGTTTTACGCATGAATTATAGCGTATTCCACGTTTATGAAGTTTAGGGACAAAGGCTTTCGCCGTGTCCCTACGGGGAACGAACGATCTGTTGTGTACTTCATAACCCTGGAATCTGCTGGGTAGCGGTAAGACTTCATCCACGCCGCACCGTACACATACAGGATATGTATAAATCTTATTCAACAAAAAACAGGGATTAATGCAGAGAAATTTACCCGCATTAATCCCGAGTTATTCCACACTTAAATTAAGCAGCAACTAAACCGCTGTGTCTCAACAAAGCTTTAGTGCTCGGTTCGCGTCCCCGGAAAGTTTTAAACACTTCCATCGGGTGCAAACTGCCGCCCAATCCTAACACTGTATCTCGGAAGCGCTTACCTGTAGAGGCGATCGCACTTTCATCTTCCAAACCCGCTTCCTCAAACGCCGCAAAAGCATCAGCGCTGAGCACTTCCGCCCATTTATAACTGTAATACCCCGCCGCATAGCCGCCCGCAAAAATGTGTCCGAAAGCGCACAAAAATGCGTCTTCTTCCAGAGGAGGCAAAACAGTCGTAGTTTTAGCGATGCGGTTGCGGACATCCGCCACAGTTTCGCTGCCGCCCGATCGATAGCGGTGGTGCAATTCGATGTCAACGCTGCTAAAATGTACTTGCCTGAGCATGACGCTGCCGCTCATGTAGTGGCGCGCTGCTAGCAGTTTTTGGTAGTAGTGTTCCGGCAAAGTTTCGCCGCTTTCGTAATGCTTTGCCATCCCGAACAAAGTCGCGCGATCGTAACACCAATTTTCCATAAATTGACTGGGCAATTCAACCGCATCCCACTCAACATTATTGATGCCCGAAGCCCCCGGATAGTCTACTGTTGTCAGCATATGCTGCAAACCGTGACCGAATTCGTGAAACAAAGTTTCGACTTCCCCAAAAGTCATTAAACTCGGTTTCCCGTCAACCGGAGGACTTTGGTTGCACACCAAATAAGCCACCGGCAACCGCGTGGTTGTCTTGGACGCTTCCACAAATTTAGCGCGCACCACGCACTCGTCCATCCAAGCACCGCCGCGCTTTTCCTCGGGGCGGCTGTAGGGGTCTAAATAGAAATTGGCGATCGTATTTCCTGCTTCATCATCTATTTGGAAATAGCGCACATCTTTGTGCCAGACAGGAGTTTGACCGTCCGCCGCAGTTACTGTCACGCCGAACAGTCGCTTTACTAATCCAAATAACCCCTCTAATACCTGCGGCAAAGCAAAATAAGGCCGCAATTCTTCGGCACTAAAAGCAAACTTTTTTTCCCGGCGCCGTTCCGACCAAAAACCTACATCCCAGTGCTTCAAATCTCCAGCTTCCGCCGCGCCTTTTTCGGCAGCAAAATCTTTCAAATCTTCTAAATCTTTGACAGCAGCATCATAACTAGCCTGCCGCAATTCTTCTAACAAAGCTTCCACTGCTGTCACGTCGGGAGCCATTTTGCTCGCCAAGCTCAATTCGGCATAACTGCTAAACCCGAGCAAAGCAGCTTTTTCCTGGCGCAAAGCTAAAATGCGATCGGTCAACGGCCAGTTATTCAATTCTCCGCTACTTGCTCTGCCGATAAAAGCTTTGTACAACTTTTCGCGCAAGTCGCGGCGGGTGCTGTGCTGCATGAAAGGGCCGTAACTCGGAAAGTCTAAAGTAATCCGCCAAGGGCCGTTTTCGGCATCCGCATTTTCTTCGCCGGCGCTGCGAGCGGCTTGAGCTGCTAAACTCAACAAACTCGGCGGCAAACCGTCAATTTCGTCTTTGTTTGTGAGGGTGATGCTGAATGCTTTGGTAGCGTCGAGGACGTGATTGGAAAATTGGGTAGTAATTTCGGCCAATTCTAATTGAATGGCATTAAAACGCTCTTTTTGCTCGCCTTCTAAACCGACGCCGGAGAGTTGAGCGTCTCGAAGAGCGGCTTCGACAATTCGCTTTTGAGCTGACTCTAAGCTGTCCCAATTTTCGCTAGCCCGCAGCGCTTTAAAAGCTTCATAAAGCGGTTTGCTTTGACTGAGCTTGCTCCAAAATTTTACTACTTCCGGCTGCACTGTTTCCTGAGCCGATCGCAGTTCCGGGCTATTTTTTACGCCCATCAAATGTCCGACAATGCTCCAGCTCCAATTTAAACGCTCTCCGAGTCGCTGCAATGGTTCTACTAAGCCGCTCCAAGTCGGCTCTACAGACGATTCTAAGTCAGCTAGCGAGGCTTCTAGTTCGGTCAGCAGTTGAGTAACAGCGGGGACTACGTGTTCTGGTTCGATCGCGTCAAATGGAGGCAATCCTTGACCGATTAGTAACGGGTTATCAGCAATAGTTACGGTTGCAGTCATTTAATTTTCTTGTAACAGGTTGAAAACAGGTGAACTAGACAGATTAGCTTTTCATTTTGTAACACAGTTGTCGAAAAATTTGGACTCGATCGGGCGTTAGTCGCAGAATGTCTGAGTCGAAAAATCTTCCTTCTGACTGATGACTAATGACTGCTCACTAATGACTAATGAATATTCTCTTGTGTGTGCTGCAACTCCTTGACAACCGAGATTAAGCGCTTGAGGTGAGGTTTGACAACTTCTTGCTGCTCGTGTTCCAAACGGTGGATTTGAGCTTGGACGATCGACAAATCCGCCGTTGATTGGTGCGCGGGAGCTTGCAGTTGGCTTTGCAAATTGGCCATGACTTTCTGGATTTCCAAAAATCGAGTATTTACTACTTCCCAGTCGTCTCGGGTGATAGAAGTTTCTGTCAAGCCTTGCGTGGCGCTTTGCAGTTGCTCTATAGCCTGTTCCACAGCTTGGAGATTCGCCCGTTGGCCAACCGATAAATCTTGCAGTTGTTCGCTCACCTGCTGGCGGACATCGAGCACAGCAGACGCCACGATTTCTTGCAAAGAAGCTACCGACTCTCCTAAACTCAGCAACTGCCGCTGAATGTCGAGAGAATCCTCAAAGCCCTCAGCCCTAGGCATTGTCGCCATTTGCTGGCGCAGCGCTGCAATATCTGCAGACAACTGCCTGCGTAATTTAACAATTACCGTCACCGCCGTTCTTTCGACTTTATTGACAGACTTTTGGACTTGGGCCATTTCCGAATGTTGATGCACCCGCACTTGCTGCTCGAAGCGATACCGGTTAGCAACATTCAGCGACAAAGCCAAAGTTAGGGGAGCCACCCCGTAAAAAGCTTGACCTGACACAGCCACCGCCAGGGAACCCACACCAGAGGCCGCCAGAGAGGCGTACTCTGCCAGCTCCAGCCAGTGCCTTTGAGGAAAACTTGGTCTCAAGCGGTTTGCAACAGAGGGTTTTGGCTTCCGCACGGCTCTTTGGGTCATAGTATTTGCTCGTTGTGGGTAAGGTTGCGAGACTGGGTGGAGCATCGATTTCTATCCTTATTTTCAGTTATATGTTTTAGATTATTTCTTGGCACTCTTCTATTTTTACCTTTGTGAGTAAGTTAAGGATGACTGCCATATTATTATGTATTTGGGAGCCTGTGACGATCGCGCCCAATTCCGGCTGTTAAAAGGTTCGCCCCAACGCGCCCTCTATTTTACAGGAGTTAGGGTCATCGGGTTCGGGCGATCGACAATAGCTGTCCAGGCTAACCGAAAAATGCCTAAGACTCTTTTAGATTTTAGATTTTAGATTAAAAGTTAACAAAAGGCGAGCTACTGAGGACGAGCGTTGTTTGGAGATTGTCGGGAGTTGCCTTTTTGTTCGCGCATTGGTATAATTTACTATTTCTCAATGGGCCGGAGCAAATTTACTGTAAAAATTGACCAATGAACTCAGAAAAACCCGGAATTGGCGATCGGCTAAAGTCTATTTTCAGTATCGCCATCTTTATCATTCTCGTACTAGGAGTAGGCTTTTTAAGCGTTAATTTTATTTTAGCTCTCTATGCAAAATTTTATTAAAATTAGTCCTGGACGCCTGCGGTTCAGAAACCGGGTTTTTTTACAAAAATACTTCGTCGTAGCCTGCAGACTCGGTAAAAAACCCGGTTTCTTTGGTATTTATGCGTCCAGGACTAATTTGGTTACAACCCTTTGATATATTGCTTCAGTACAGGTGGCAAAGTGTAAAGACTTTCCTGTTTTTCGATTAAGCAGCGGCGCGATAGAGATTGCAATGCGTTTAGCAAATCTGATGATGATATTTGTCCGTTTTGTAGCAATTTCGCGAAGTTGACTGGCTGGTTTTCTGTCGCCAACAATGACATGACTTGTTTTTCGAGTTCGGAAGTGCGATCGTACTGCTGCTGTAAAACATCTTTTAAATCTTCGGGTAACAATATGGTATCATCTATTAATAACTCTGTCGCGCCGATTCCCAACTCTTGAATCAAAGTCGCCACGCTTTTTAACCATAACGGGTTGCCTTGGTAGCGGTGAATGAGTGCTTCGCAGTTATCAATTTCTGTTAATCCTTTATCTCTGAGAATTTCTCCGGCGGCTGCGGTGTCTAAACCAGTGAGTTGTAAAGTACGAATGGGAGTATTTTCGCTGGTGAGTTGAGGAACTTCTTTCGGCGGTTCCCAACCGACTAGCAGAAAGCAACTTTGATGGGAGAATTTTTCTATCTGTTTGAATAAAGAGCGATATTCTTCGTAGTCTGGTTTATATTTTCCCGCCAATTCGCCGCTACAGAAAAGGTGGTGAACGTCATCTAAGACTATTAAACAGCGATGGTTTTGTAAATATTTAATTAGTGGTAAGCGTTTTTGGTTTGTTGGGGATGAATCTAGGTTTTCTGACTGGGAAAAAAGCTGTGTTAGGTTAGATTGAAATTTATCGATGGTTGGGAATTTGTCTAGTGTGTACCAAACTGCGTACTCAAACTCGTGTTTGATTTGTTGTACGAGTTGTACTGCTAGGGATGTTTTGCCGATGCCGCTGATACCAGTGAGGGTGATGAGGCGGCAGTTTTGTTGTAGAATCCAGGTGGTGAGGGTTTGGAGTTCGGGGGTGCGATCGTAGAAATTACCCAACTCCGGCATCTCGCTTAAATCTTGATGTAGAGTTTTAATTGGTTTAGAGTTAGATGTTTCCTGATTTGGTGAGTGTGAGTTTGGTGTATCTGGTGAGTGTAAAGTTTCTCCACAAAAATTAACGAAGCCTATTTGCACAGAATCCTGTCCAAAATGTTTTGAAAACAGGAAGATTTGCAACCTCTCCATTGCTGAGCTTAAATTTGATTTACTAACATCTTCCCCCAACTCTTCTGAAAGTATTTCCCATAATTCTGCTCCCACTTTGCGAACGCTACTTTCCGAACAATCAAAGTCTTTGGCTATGTGCTTGTATGTCTCACGTTGTAGAGTTCCTTTCAGTACCGCTGCTTGTAAATCGTCAAGGTGTTGACCCGTTTTCTCGAAGACTATGCGATCGGCGAGGGTTAACACTTCTTTTAGGTTCATGAGATCACGAAATGTTATTTTTTTTGTATTATAGCTCACATTTAGGAACAGTTTAGTACATTTTTCCACATTTTTGTACAAAACTAGATTAAAGAGATGGAAAGGGCTGACAAGCCGCTCACAAAATTGAACATTTTTGGGCTAGACAAATCTTTGATTTGTAAGGATGATGGGACAAGTATTAAATTAGTGAAAAACTTATTTATAGTCAAAAAATATTAATTATGTCAAATTTAAAGCTTTTGGGCAAGAGACTTAAAAATCTTTCCCTTTATCAGAAAGCGCAACAAATTGGCTTTGAGTATATTCTCAACCCCGACACTGGCGAACTACATCGTGTTGGTCTGGATGATTTTTGGGGTTCTCACAATCTCGCAGATGCAGACCTAAGCATTTTCATTGGTCTTAATAATATTGGGATTATACCAGTTGACGTTTTTCGTGATGGGAAAATACTTCCCGTTTATGATATTGATACTGGCGAAATGATTGGAAGCTATGCCCTCAATAAATGTAGTTACTGCTTTCCAAAATAAGCTTACTTCTTTAAAAGGCATTGGGAACTTGGGCATAATCAAAAACTTCAGAGGACAGACGCATGACGTATAGGCTGTTTGAAATCCCATCTGAGAGCGGTAATCATGCAGATGTTGTCTGGGCTGACCCCAGTAGTGGCGATCGCAATGCCTATACCCATTTAGCCTATACAATCGAAACAACTGACAGCGAAAACAGCGTACTAGATCGGCGAGGTATCCGCTTCAAAAACTTACGCCACTGGAAAAAAATCAACGAAAAATTTCCTGACTTACGGTTACGTCTCAAGGAAAAGCATACATACTATGCAGGTGAAAGCGTCCTCGAAAAAAATGAGCTAAAGCATCAGCATCATATTCAAACTGTTCTAAGGTTGGGTGCATTAGAGCTACTCGCAAATATCTATTCGGGGCGGATTACCGCTAGTGACAAAGATCCTTTTCCTCATCAATTAGCATTACAACAGTATGTTAAAAATCATGAGTCTCGCATTAAGCGAATTCTGATCGCCGACGAAGTAGGTTTAGGTAAAACAATTGAAGTAGGCTTAATATTAAGAGACAAGCTGATTGCACAAAAAGAGGATTTGCGTTGTCTTTATCTAACTTCTGGTGGCTTAACCGAAGATGTTAGAGATAAACTACGTAGTGTGATTAAAGATTCTGTTGATGGAAGCATTATTAGTGTTGTAGATTCTTTTAGACAATATGGCGATAGCATTAGTCAAAAAGGTATTCGGATTGCTAGTATGCACGCTGCTAGACGATATCTCAATGATAAGAAAGAGCTACCTAAAGGAGTTAAACCAAATATCATCATCATTGATGAATGTCATCACTGTGCCAGCAATGCTAACCTCATCAATGGGGAGTCATATGTAGAATCGGCAATTGAGACAACACAAGCTTATAAAACTGCATATCAGATGATCGCAGGTAAGTTCTGGAAAGACTCAGAACCGCCAGAGCTAGTTATCTTGATGAGTGCTACACCTTTTCGATCTGCCAATCAATTTACAAATTTATTGCGATTACTGGTACACCAAACTGCTTTTGAGAATGCCTATGCTAACGATATTGGCAACAAAGAACTTCGAGCAGCAATATCAAAAGATG
Organism: Microcoleus sp. MON2_D5; assembly: GCF_036701905.1. Taxonomy (NCBI): domain Bacteria; kingdom Bacillati; phylum Cyanobacteriota; class Cyanophyceae; order Oscillatoriales; family Microcoleaceae; genus Microcoleus; species Microcoleus sp. MON2_D5. The sequence continues at coordinate 2,178 of NZ_JAUBRM010000126.1, read as the reverse complement.
ATTCACCCGTAGCAGTCATTTGGCGGCAACAGGATGAGATTCGTAATTGGTCTGACCAAAGATTATTTCCGAAATTAATGATAGTTCGTCCCCACCGCGAAGGTGAGCCAAGTCTCGAAAAAACTGATGAAGAGTATCTGTCAACGCTAGAAAAAATCAAAAGGACAGTACAGCGTATTTATCGAGATCATAGGGGTAGTTTTGGAGGGTTTGCTACTGCACATCTTGAAACACGTTTAACCAGTAGTTCCCTTGCAGGTGCTTGTTGGCTATTTCGTTGGTGTGTCCGCCATCATCCAAAATGGCAAAATGAGCACAAGTATAAGACAGATAACTTCGCTGATACTCAAGATTTAAGGAAATTAATTCGCGAGATTTCCAAACACCTAGCGAAATTTGATACTGAGAGGGATACAGTTACAGGATACGCCAAAAAGGTTATATTTCCTTCTGACAGTAATTTTTCATTTGACTCTGCCCACTTGAAGGATGGCAATATACCTGCTATTCGTGACTTTCAGAAAAAACTACTGGAGAACGCAAAACAAAAAAATGATCGAGATGATGACGATGATACAGATTTAGAAGCAACGATAGAGGAAATATTAGAACTGACAAAATTAGCCTTAGACTTGTTGGCATCAGGTAGAAGTGTTGAAAATGCCAAGCTAAACTGGCTAAGAGCTATGCTAGAAGCACATCCCGATTCTCGTTTTCTCGTTTTTACTGAGGTATTACAAACTACTGCCATTATTACCGCAACTTTTCCTAAACAAAGTCGGGCTCTTACTGGGGAGATGAGTGCTGATGATCGAAAGAATGTAGTTAAGGATTTTTACGATCGCAACCAAAAATACCGCATCCTTGTCGCAACTTCTGCGGCGGACGAAGGATTAGATTTTCAAGTAGCCAATAAAGTTGTGCATTGGGATCTCAGTCCCGATCCTGCTGTTTTAATGCAACGTAATGGGAGGGTTGCTCGATTAGGTCAAATTTCTGATGTCACTGCCTACTATCTCATTTTAGAGGGTACATTAGCAGAAAAAAGAGATACAGCCTTACTAAAGCGTCTCGAAACAGCAGGAGTTACAGATCCGCGTATGCAATTGAAAATTTTGGGACAGCTTGATAATAAGCAAGAGGGCAAAATTGCAAGTGCTATTGAAAATGACAGTGGTGATGGACAAACTGTAGACAAAATTCTACAAGTAGCAAAGGAAAGCAGTGATCTCATGGAGACAGAGCTTCGTAAGTTAAATGAACAGCTAAAACCCATTGAGGTTCTCGATCGCGATAAGCTACTTAAACGCCTCAAAACTTGGCATAATTTGGAAGTTACTCAATACGATACTTACAAGCATAAATTAGTTTTTGAATCCAAAGAATGGCAACGCCCTATTTTGGGAGAAGAGAAAACAGAGATGGAGTCAGCAGTTTCTGAAGTTCTCGTAATCAAGCAGAAAAACAAAAAAGATAGAAAATTTAACTTTGACCCAGAATTTGCTCTTTTTAGCCAAGAAAAAACTCCCGATCGATTAGCAGGGTTGCTGCCTTGGAACCCGAAAGAAAGTGAGGGAGGTACAAAACAACATCAACCTTTTTTTGACATTGATCCAATTGGAGCCTTAACCCAGTCTCTTGCTAGACAAAGAGAAGCGGACTTTATGGCTGTTTCTGCACAAAACCTGTGCGAACATTTTCCCAATCTTAAAGGCTCCTCTTACTTGCTGTTTGCAACCCATCCATTACGAGAATTGGAGAAAAACAAATCATCAGACTCAGCTAAATACTTGACCTACTACACTTTTACAACTGATTTTAGTCAGCCAGTCAATCCCGATGGTGCTTCTGCTATTGAAGTACATGACATGATTACTTTCTTGGAGGCGCAACTTGTTCCAGGTGTAGTCTCTCTATCATCCGAAGTAATCGATCTGGCAAAATCAGCAGGGCGAGATATCTCTAAATGGGTACAAGATTCTTTCAGCATGGGTGGTGATGATTTCTTAGATGAAGAGTCAAGTTATTTCGTGCCGATTCCTGTTGCTTTGGTAGCTATTGTTGATCCGATCGCAGAAGTTAAAGAAAATAACATCGCATAACAATACGGTTCAGTTAAGGCTCAAATAGTGGTAAATTAGGTATGGTGTCCAAAAATGGAGAGCAAGTAAGGTGCAT
>NZ_JAUBRM010000125.1:0-13594 GCF_036701905.1 Microcoleus sp. MON2_D5 | reverse complement strand
TCAGCAATTCCTCGATCGGGATTTTGAGCGCGAAATTCCTCACCCGACGGTAAAGCTAGTTGAGCATTTTCGATGTCGGCGATCGCACTGTTGCCTTCTGTTCTGGTAATAGCTTGCAGCAATTGCCCCGCTTCAGTTTCTAAGATGACTTCCAAACCAGCCCCAGTAGGGTTAAGCTTTACACCTGTTACTTGTACGACTGATTGAGAGATTCGCACAGCATCAGAAACAATAAAACTTGACGGCGATTGCTCAAGTAATCCTTCAACACTGGTGCTAGGGCAATCAATGTCGTTGAGTTTTGGTATGTCTGTTATTGGTTCAATATCAGGATTAGCAGAAGTGCGATCGCTATTACTAGATATCTTCAATTCACCTGGTGGAACAGGCATCCCGTCTGCTTTTGAGGAGCTTTTTTGGATATTTGTTTTGTATTCTGAAGCAACTGTCAAGTCTGAATTGAGTTTTTGGACTTGATTTTCTACAAATACCTTGGCTTCTAACTCCTCGCTTTGGGATGAGGGCTTTTCTGCGATCGGTTTTTGGGACGGGATGACAGAAGGGATCGCCCACCATTGAGTGCGATCGTTCTCTTTGGAGGGATTTACTGAACTCGGATCGGGGGCGATCGCGGGTGTAGCTTCAGCAGAGTCGGAGTTAGCGCTGTCAGAGAAACTTCTTGGCCCTGCCGCTGCTACTGGCATGATACCAACGCTCAGCAGTGCAACACATAAAAAAGGTACACGCAGTTTCATTTTCATTCCCACCCCACACTTAAAAACTTGAACTGCTACAGCATTTGTAAGAGTGAATGCACCGATGGAACTGCACTCCCGACTCGTACTATGCTGAAAATCTACCCAAGCAAACACGAAAACTAAGGCTGTCAGTAACAGGCGCAGCTATCTGTGGTCGCAATTTGAATCCAGTTTCTTGACACGAGCGACGATACACTCGGATCGCGGTCAACAGCCCAGCGATTTATCACTAATTATTTGCAGTAGCCTCATCAAAATAAAATAAGGGTGCTGCTAATGTCAAGCAATAAGTCAAAGTTTTTTATTACTAATTTTTATCAAGTTTTATCAAGCTGCACGCTGGTTTATGCTGGCGATTTTGGGGCACTGCCGTCTGCGCGACTCACTCCAAGCTGCGAATACCCTACCCTAAAATTGGTCGATTGACTGCATCGTTCTGCTTTGGATACTGTGAGCTCACTTATGACTATTGAGGGATTACTTCAAAAATAATTATCAATTACTATTTGCAAAATCAATATTTTAGACTTACAGTATAAAACCTAATCAAGAAATAATATTAATAAGTTCTAGCAGTAGCTAAAGAATAACCTTTTGAGAGAAGATCGCGGTCATCAGCTTGGCGATCGCAAAACTCAAGATTTTCGGGTTGCAATGAGTGCAAAAAGTAGAAGGGATCAACTTTTCAAGGACTTTCGAGAAATCTCTAGTAACAGTTCGACAGGTGTAGACTTGTTGCGCTACAGGTGTCTGCACCAGCCTGACCAACTAGCTTTTACCTTTCTCAAAGACGGAGCAACATAAAGCGATCGCCTGACTTACAGCGAATTAGATGTCGTAGCCGAGCGATCGCAGGTCAACTTCAGGCTTTAGGTGCTAGCGGCGAACGCGCCTTATTGCCTTATCCGCCAGGACTAGACTATCTTGCGGCTTTTTTCGGATGCTTGTACGCTGGGGCGATCGCAGTCCCAGCTTACCCGCCCCGCAATCAGCGCCACGCAGCCCGACTTCAAACAGCCGTATCAGTTGCAACCGATTCCCAAGCCGCGATCGCCCTCACCACAACAGCGATTTTGCCCCAAGTGCAATCCTTGCTGGCAGACAAAATCGGAGCTATACATTGGGTCACTACCGATACAATCCCCCCCGGAATCGAAGACACTTGGCAAAAACCCTCAATTCACGCCGAAACCTTAGCATTTCTGCTTTGATGATGCGAATTTTATAATTATCTTGAACTTTTTTCTGCTGGTTATACAGATTTTCTGCGTGAGTAATTAGTCCTATAAGTTAATCATAGTCTAGACCCAATAGCCGAGTAGTTTCTGAGGGATGTCTTTCTATGTGTTCGCGAAGTTGACTCATTTTTTTTACATAAATCTCCATTATAATAATATATTTGCAATTCAACGATAGTTTGTTTTTTGGAGATGTCTAATAGTTAAATGAAACGGTTTGCTGGTTTGGGAGTGCGTAAGTCCTCAATAATTCCTCATTAGCGATTAAGTAGAGCCACACAAAAAAAGTTGACAATGTAACAAAATGTAAACGAATCACAACCTCTGGGATTGCTTCATTTCACTGGCAATGACATACTTATGTTTTTCGCAGTTCGTCTACTTCGCGATCGGGATGAAGTCACTTTTTCCCCGACTCATATCATTTGAGATTTATTTGAAATTTGAGATGGGAAATAGCTTATTATGTAGGACTTTGCAGCTTGTGTAGAGTTGCATTCATTTTTTGAACTGCTATCACTAATGGCGTTACACCCTCCTAGCAACGCAGCAATCTCAAAACGCTCCCTTCTATCCATTTTTATTTTCCCGAGGTGCTAAATCACCTGTGGCTGAGATAAACTGATTTGGAAGTAGATCGCGCGTTTTGCAAGTTGCCTCTGTGTAACCGAGACACTGCTACTGCAACCTGTCATCAGCCCCAGCAAAATAGGTGCCAAATTTAACTCTACAGTCTCCAATTTCCATTAACAGCGCGTCTACAATCTAAAATCAAAAGTGAGCAGCAAGGACAAACCGATGGCGAACTCAACTCTTGGCCTAGAACATCAACTTTACGATTATCTGTTATCTATTTCTCTGCGGGAGCCAGATATTCTCGCTTCACTACGGGAAGAAACTGCTAAACATCCTATGGGGATGATGCAGATTGCTCCCGAACAAGGTCAGTTTATGGAGCTCATAGTGCAGCTTATGGGAGCGACCAAAACCTTAGAAATAGGGGTTTTTACTGGTTATAGCTCGCTGTGCGTAGCTTTAGCGCTGCCTCCTAACGGTCAAATTATTGCCTGCGATGTCAGCGAGGAATATACTGCGATCGCACGACGCTATTGGGAAGCTGCAGGCGTTGCTAATAAGATTTCTTTGCAGTTGGGCCCAGCTATAAATACTCTCGACAAACTAATAGCCGAGGGACAAGCAGGAACCTTTGATTTTGCCTTCATCGACGCCGATAAAGAAAATTATGAGGCTTATTTTGAGCGATCGCTGCAACTTGTACGCAATGGGGGTTTAATTGTAATTGACAATGTTCTGTGGTCAGGACGAGTTGCTGACCCTCAAGTACAAGACGAAAGTACCACCGCCATTCGTACTTTTAACGACAAATTGCGTAACGATCCCAGAGTTACTCTCAGTGTCGTCCCCATTGCTGACGGACTGACTTTGGCATTGAAACGTCGCTGGGCTACTCTGATGGAACCTGAACAGCATCATTAAAGAGGTGTTTGCGGTTTGCGGTTCATTTTAAAATTGCCACAAACTGCTAATTATTCAAGAATATACAAGTCAGTTTTATATATAGAGTAATGTGCGCGTGCCGCACCCTATAAACTCAAAAGTATAGAGTAAGGTGCGGATGGCGCACCCTACAGAATGATGTATTTTTTAGTTAATCAGAGGCGCAAATGCTGGGTTCAAATTTGCAGGTAAAATTACCGATTCACGAAACTTTTCAATGTACTGTTCAAGGCGAAGGTTACTGGACGGGGACTTTAGTTGATTTTATCAGATTGGCCGGTTGCCCTGTGCGGTGTCCTTGGTGCGACACCGGTTACGCAAATGGGGGCAAAGGTTTGCCCTCTGTGCCGCAGTCGATCGCACAATTGCTCGCTCAATTGCAGTCTCCGAGAGTGGTAATTACTGGCGGTGAACCTTTCATTCACCAGAATTTGCCTGAGTTAGTTGAAGCTTTGTTAGAAGCTGACAAGCAGGTGAGTATTGAAACTTCGGGCGCTTGCTGGCAGGATGTGTCTCCGCAGGCTTGGATTACTCTTTCTCCGAAGGAACACGTCAATCCTAAATATCCGGTGCAAGAGCTTTTTTGGACTAGAGCAAATGAAATTAAGTTAGTGATTAGCACTGGCGAAGAAGTTGAATTTTATCACAAGCATTTGGAAAATAATGTGAATATTCCGGTTTTCTTGCAACCAGAATGGAACTCCAAAAAATCAGCGATTCCCATTATTTTGGAATTGCTGAAACAAAATCCTAGTTACAGGTTATCTTTGCAAACTCACAAATTTATTGGCGTTCAATAATTTGATGATTTAGCCAGATATATTGGTCAGGTGGGCGGTGCTGAATGGGGAGTCCATCGCCCTACAATCTGTGGAAATAGGTGCTATAATTCAAGCAGCAATTTATGATAAGTTGAACGTAAGGGAAACAACTACGGAAACCCCAATGGGAAAAGTGATCGCAACCGTAGTAATTACGAATCGGCTGGATGAAGCTAAAGCAGAAGATGGTGTGATTCCAATCGAGCAAGTGAGGCCTGTTACTCTAGAAAATGTTTTGGTGGATACGGGCGCGACAACTTTGTGTTTGCCTAAAGATGTCATCGCCAGACTGGGTTTGAAAATCCTCAAGCAAGTAGTTGTGAAAACAGCCACGGGCATTAGTGAGGCGAGGATTTTTCGGGATGCTTCGATTTCGCTGTGCGGGCGCGAAGGGACTTTTGAGTGTTGGGAATTGTCCGAGGGGAAAACGCCACTTTTAGGCGTGATTCCGATGGAAGCGCTGGGAATTGAAGTGGATTTGAAACATCAAAGTTTGAAGGTTTTGCCCGACGGACCGACGGAAACTTATTTGACAATTCTTGGATATTCTTGAGTTTGGATGCCAGCTATTCGATCGGCAGCGCTAAGATGGTTAAGCACTGTTTTGCACTACTCTCATGTCCCAACGCGCCAAAACCTCAAACAGCCAGCCAAGTGCATCCCGCAACGGGCATAATGTGACGAATTCTCACTCTAACAACCAAAATACGATTCGGGTTCGCGGTGCGAGACAGCACAACCTGAAAAATATCGATCTGGAACTGCCGCGCGATCGCCTGATCGTTTTTACTGGTGTCTCGGGTTCTGGTAAGTCTTCCCTCGCTTTCGATACAATTTTTGCCGAGGGACAACGCCGCTACGTGGAGTCTCTCAGCGCTTACGCGCGCCAGTTTTTGGGACAGTTGGACAAACCGGATGTGGACGCGATTGAAGGCTTGAGTCCGGCTATTTCGATCGACCAAAAGTCAACTTCTCACAACCCGCGATCGACTGTTGGCACTGTTACAGAAATTTACGATTATCTCAGATTGCTCTACGGCAGAGCCGGCGAACCGCACTGTCCGATTTGCGATCGCTGCATTGCGCCGCAGACAATTGATGAAATGTGCGATCGAGTCATGGCACTTCCCGACGGCACTCGCTTTCACCTTCTGGCACCAGTTGTGCGCGGAAAAAAAGGCACTCACCGCAAATTATTGTCGAGTTTAGCTGCGGAAGGATTTATTCGCGTTAAAGTTAACGGAGAAATTTTAGAACTGTCGGAAAATATCGAATTAGATAAAAATCATACGCACAATATCGAGATAGTTGTCGATCGGTTAATTAAAAAACCCGGTTTAGAAGAACGTTTAGTTGATTCTCTGGCAACTTGTTTGCGCCATTCTGAGGGGATTGCGATTATTGAAGAGTTACCGACTGAAGAAAATTCCCAACCACAGGGGCCGATCGTATTTTCCGAAAACTTTGCTTGTCCGGAACACGGCGCGGTAATGGAGGAACTTTCACCCAGGTTATTTTCGTTTAATTCGCCCTACGGCGCGTGTCCGAACTGCCACGGTTTGGGGAGTTTGCGGACTTTTGCGCCGGAGTTGGTAGTTCCCGACGAAAAAGCGCCTCTTTATTGTGCGATCGCGCCTTGGTCAGACAAAGACAATTCTTATTATCTTTCTTTGCTGTGCAGTATTGCTGATACTTGCGGGTTTGATATCGACACTCCTTGGTATCGATTAAAGCCCGAACACCAGCGCGTGATTTTGTACGGCAATGAGCAAAAGCGCACCGCAGAAGGTAAAAAGCGCGAGGGCAGCACTGATTTGAGGAGAGATTTTAATGGCGTGATTGCCATGTTGCAGCGCCAGTACGACGATACTGGTTCTGATTTGATCAAGCAGAAGTTGGAACAGTATCGGGTCGATCGCTCTTGCGAGGTTTGTCACGGCAAACGCTTGAAACCCGAGGCGCTTTCGGTGCGGTTGGGACAGTACGGAATTGTGGATTTAACCAGTATTTCGATTCGCGAATGTCGCGAACGAGTAAATAATTTGGGATTGAGCGATCGGCAATTCCAAATATCCGACTTAGCCCTGAGAGAAATCAAAGCAAGGCTGCAATTTTTGCTCGATGTCGGGTTAGATTACCTGACTTTAGACCGCGCAGCAATGACGCTTTCTGGCGGAGAAGCCCAGCGAATTCGGCTAGCGACTCAAATCGGTTCTGGTTTGACGGGTGTTCTCTACGTTTTGGACGAACCCAGCATCGGACTGCACCAAAGAGACAATTTTCGCCTGCTGCAAACATTAACAAAATTGCGCGACTTAGGCAATACTTTGATTGTGGTAGAACACGATGAAGAAACCATGCGAGCGGCCGACCACATTGTGGATATCGGGCCCGGCGCCGGCGTTCACGGTGGCAAAATTATCTCGCAAGGAAGTTTAGCAGACTTGCTGGCAGCCGAGGAATCTTTGACCGGGGCTTATTTGTCGGGAAAACGAGTAATTGAAACCCCTAATGAAAGAAGAAAAGGCAACGGCAAAGCTCTCTCAATCATAAATGCGACGCGCAACAATTTAAAAAATATCGATGTCGAAATTCCCCTCGGAAAACTCGTCTGCGTGACGGGGGTTTCCGGTTCTGGAAAATCCACTTTAATCAATGAATTGCTGTACCCGTCGCTGCAACACTATATCACCAAAAAAGTGCCTTTACCGCCCGATATGGACGCCCTCAAAACTAAAGGCGAACGCTCTCTAGAGGATGTGGTTGATAAGGTAATTGTCATCGATCAATCTCCTATCGGCCGCACTCCGCGTTCTAATCCCGCTACTTATACGGGCGTCTTTGATGTGATTCGCGATTTGTTTTCCGAAAGCATTGAAGCGAAGGCAAGAGGTTACAAAGCGGGGCAGTTTTCTTTTAACGTGAAAGGGGGAAGGTGCGAAGCTTGCGGCGGCCAAGGCGTGAACGTGATTTCGATGAATTTTCTGCCGGATGTTTACGTGCAGTGTGAGGTTTGCAAGGGTGCGCGCTACAACCGGGAAACGCTGCAAGTTAAGTACAAAGGCAAGTCGATTTCTGATGTTTTGAACATGACCGTAGAGGAATCTTTGGAGATGTTTAAAAATATTCCCAGGGCGGGCGCGAGACTGCAAACTTTGGTTGATGTTGGTTTGGGTTACATTCAGTTGGGACAGCCGGCGCCGACGCTTTCTGGGGGCGAAGCGCAGCGGGTAAAATTGGCAACGGAACTGTCGCGCCGCGCTACTGGGAAGACGCTTTATTTAATCGATGAACCGACGACTGGTTTGTCGTTTTATGATGTTCACCATTTGTTAAATGTGCTGCAAAGATTGGTGGATAAGGGGAATTCAATTTTGGTAATCGAACACAATTTAGATGTGATTCGGTGCTGCGATTGGGCGATCGATTTGGGGCCTGAAGGGGGAGATAAGGGCGGCGAAATTATTGTGGCGGGGACGCCGGAGGAGGTGGCGGCAAATCAGAGGTCTTATACTGGGAAGTATTTGCAAGCTGTTTTGCAGCAGCATCCTTTGGGGGAGGCTGTAGCCGTTAGTTAATACTAACAGGAATTACGCAATTCTCATAATTAGTAAGGTGCGTCAGATATTTAAACCTTAAATAATCGTTTAAGAAACTCACCTGACGCACCCTACAATTAAAATACGTCGTCTAATTGATAGAATATAGGTGCGAATCCTTGGCCCCTCCGGATATATTTACAAAATAGGGATGATCGCTCATGAATCGGAAATACTATTCTATTCGTACTGGCAAAAATCCTGATGGGAGTCGCCTGGATCTACCCAGGTTCGTTACATTTTTCAAAGCTTTTTATCTTGAGTTTCTAAAGAACGATTATTTTTATGAAAACTCTGGAGATGTCCCAGGCAAGCTAGGTTCTGATATAGAAGCACAAATGTTGCTCGACATCAGGAAACCTGACTTATGGCCAATTGAGGAAAAATGTAATAATTATTCAGAGGATGACTTGTTTGATGTCATCGAGTTTCTTTACGATCGTGTTTCTGAGCCGATTCATCGATACGATGAATGGAGTAATCATGGAGATTCTTATGACACCTTCGATAGGGAGACTGGTAAGCAAGAATTTAGAGATAGGATTAATCAGCTCTTGTGTGACTATAGAGAGGGATATGAACTCTCCGAAAAGGGTGAAATTCTAGAATCTCCAGAGCAAGGATTTGAAGAGTTAGTTCTTGAAAACTTGCCTCCTTACGATCCTGAAAATGTTGAGCAGCGAGTTGAATCCGCAAGTCTTAAATTTAGACGTTCTCGCTCATCTCTCGATGAAAAGTATGATGCAATTCGAGACTTATTTGCTGTTTTGGAGTTTCTGCGTGATCAAATTAAGGAAGTAAAATTAAACCACGCCGAGAGGGCTTTATTTGAGATAGCTAATACCTATGGAATACGACACCACAATGAAAAGCAAATGCAGGATTATGACAAAGCCATTTGGTATAATTGGATGTTCTATTACTCTCTGGCAACGATACACGCTTGTTTAAAGCTAATTAAAAAGGCTAAAAACCAGTCACCATAAGCGCTAGGGGTAACACTTTATGGCAGCGGACGAGCAAAAACCACTGGTGATGAATTCGAGGTTATTTGTCGCCGCTGCATTTTACGGCTGATTGTCTCAATCCGTTATGACATCGGAAGCTGCATCAAGAGTTAGGGATTCGGCGGAGATTCTCATCCAGCCCTATGAGTCGCTACAAACCTCCGCCTAACAATAGAACACCATATTTTGGTTGGTTGGTAATTTTCGATCGCACAGACAATGCACCCCAACTGTCACAAATCGGGATTTTGGATGAAAGATTAACTATCTTGAATTGTGGGAGAAAGTGCCATATTTTGGGCTTCTCTTTGCATGAATTCAATGTCCGATCGCGACCAAGTGCGGGGCCCGCTGCACTGATGAGCAATTAACAGCCCCCACAGTCCTTTGTTCGTTAAAATTGGCACAACTAAATTGGCACGAACTTTCAGGCTACGCAGAAAATCTCGGTGGCATTGGTGAATTGGTTCTACTTCAATATCTGTAATTGCTCTAACTCTGCCGGCTTCGTACAAAGCAGCGTGGTCGCCGTTAAAACACTCATCTGGCCCCGTTGAACCCAAGATTGAGAGTTCGAGCGCACTCAACATCTCGTAAGTCACTCGACCTTGCCACTGCTTGTAAAAATGATAAAGCACCGCGCGATCGCTCTGCAAAATTTCTCGAATGTCGTAGAGGGATTTTTCAACTAATACGTCGCGCTTTAGACGATCTGTCAAGCGGTTAACAATGTTTTGCAGCCGATCGCCCGACATAGTATTAACTCCTTTAATTCCTAGTACACTCGCCCGATCTTAATTATTGAACTGGCACCATCCCAACACCTCAAAATGTTGCGCTTCGGGATTTTCGCGCGCTCAAAAATGAGTAATTTTGGGCTTGACAGTTGTTGATATGCCAGCAATATTATACTATTATTTTGCCTGAGATAGCAATCTTTTCGGAAAAGGGGCGATGGCGTCTAGCCCTCGCCCGTGCTACGGCTTTTTTTTACGCAGCCCTTTTGCGAAGAACCACCGACGGGACGCCAGTTCCACACAGGAACAGAAAAGGAAGAGTTTACAAGTGCTGGGAGAATTGCTAGATCTGCCTAAAGTTGGTTCCTCTCAAACAGAGTAACTGCTACGATTTTTCTAAAGCTAAAGAAAGCATTAAATATGTCTGTGCTAGAAGCTGCTTGGAAACACGAATTTATCCCTACGAACGGCATCAAACTGCACTATGTCACTCAAGGTTCTGGGCCGCTGATGCTGATGCTGCACGGATTTCCTGAATTTTGGTATTCTTGGCGACATCAAATCCCAGAATTTGCCTCAGATTATAAAGTAGTGGCTGTAGATCTCAGGGGTTACAACGACAGCGACAAACCTCACGATCAATCTGCTTACGTGATGGCAGAGTTTGTGCAAGATGTCAGGGGCATTATTCAGGGTTTGGGATACGAAAGTTGCGTCTTAGTTGGTCACGACTGGGGAGGCGCGATCGCCTGGAATTTTGCTTATGCTTATCCCCCAATGGTGGATAAATTAATTGTGATGAATCTACCACATCCGGCAAAGTTTGCTGAAGGGTTACGCACTCCCCAACAATTGCTGAGAAGTTGGTACATCTTTTTGTTTCAGTTGCCAGTTTTGCCGGAGTTGTTAATTCAGTTGGGCGACTATCAGGCAATTTCGGCTGCTTTGGAAGGTATGGCAGTTAACAAAAGCACCTTTAGCCCCTCAGATATCGAAGCTTACAAAGATGCGGCGGCCAAACGGGGCGCTCTGACTGCTACTATCAATTATTACCGCAATATTGCTCGCGGATTTCTCGATCGCCAGAATTGGAGCGTGCTGCAAGTTCCGACGCTGATGATTTGGGGAGAAAAAGATGTCGCCCTCGGCAAAGAGTTAACCTATGGAACCGCAGATTACGTGCGGGATTTTCAGATCCAGTACCTTCCCAATTGCAGCCACTGGGTACACCAGGAAGAGCCGCAGTTAGTGAATCGGTACATGAGAGATTTTTTGGCAAGCAAAGCTGTTTGAATTGATATTGGGCAGTATTTTCCGCTGGCGCAGGGTTTTCCCCCGGGAGGGCTTTTTAGTAATTTCAGTCTTGGACGCACTCTGACACTCAGAAACCGGGTTTTTTACCGAGATTGAAGGTTTTAATTAAGTATTTTCCTAAAAAAGCCTGTTTCAAGTGAGGCCTAATTTCTCTACTCAACCTCAATGTCTCGACGCTCACCGACTGCTGATGCCCTCCGTCGTGCGCCCGCTCATTTCGCTGGGCTGAATGCGGTAGATTGCAATTACCTGCGAACGTCCCAGCGAGTCAATCCAGGTGCGATTGATGGCGGGTGAAAGTGTGGGGTTGTGTTCTTTGACCAATTGCATCGCGCGATCGATGTCTGGCTGTTGCGTGAGGCGTTCTGCTCGCCCGTTCACCACAACGCTGCGCCAGTCTTGGAAATCGCCGACTTCTTCCACTTGCAAGCAGACTTCTGGATTGGTGTCTATATACTTCGTTTTCATCCCGACTGTTGTGAAAATGTATATGTCCGAATCTTGGAGAGAATAGTGCATTGGCAAAACGTAGGGATGCCCTTCAAATACACAGCCGAAGTGTCCGTGTCTTACTTGCTGCAAAAGTTCTTGTATTTCTTTTGAACTCATTTAATCAATATCTAACATGGTTATACTCCTTTAAAACTTACTCTAGAGAAATCCATCGATGTTTTAGGTTGCTTCACGAGTGGGGCTTTTGGTCTAATTATTGCATTTTTGATGCGCCTGTTTTGTGGCTCTAAAAAAGTATAGAATTTCCCTAAACATAACCTGGGTTAGTCTCAAATATCATCTCCGATATTTATTGTGGGAAAATTTGTAGGATTTGGGAAATAAACCTTCGGCAATTGCTGAGGGTTTATTGTTTTTATTAAATGGGGAGCGTCTAATTAATTAATAAAAGCATTTTTTCCTAACGGGGCTTAAACAAATTTTCAGCCCCGATAAAGCCCAAACTCGCTTTATCAGCAGCTCGGGCGTCCATGTTTTCTTGTTACCAGCGAACAAAAGGCGCTCGTCCCCTGGAATTCTCTGACACTAGATATAATCCGTGCTCAAAAAAACATCGCCGCATAAGCGCAGCGCGCAATTTAGTGATGGTTCTACGCTGCGGTTATGCGGCAAATGCGATCGGCTTGACGCTGATGACCCGCCCTGTCTGGCGTCACTGCCGAGCCTGGTGTATAACTCCCCCAAACGCTTGAAATCTCTTAGTTTGTGGGTGTACACTGCCCTCATAGCGTATTGGTGCGATCGACCGGCTTTACCTCATCCTACCGGCTGGCGATCGGCAATAAACCTAGTTTATTCTTAATCACCTGTTAAAAGTATCAGATTTAACGATCGCAGCCTTCAATATTTCAAGGATTTGAGGGTCTTCTTCACCACCTTGACATGGCTGGCGCTTATAACATAGAGTAGAATTTTTGTCGCATCCTAAGAGCGAGCCAGTACGTCCTAAGCTTGACATTGTAAATATTTTGACTGTTGCTATAAGTTTGAGTTAAAGGGATATTTTTATTTATGAAGTATAATCGATTTCAAGAATTAGATATGATGAGAGGCTTTGCTGCCTGCTGGGTAGTGGGGGTTCATTTTTGGTACTTCAATTTCTTGCCTCCATTTTTTGGATACAGCAACTTTTTCGAGTATGCAAAAGTAGTAGGCCCAGCCTCGACGATTGCTAAGTTTTTTCCCCTACCCTTTAATAGTGTAGGCAATATAGTTTTTGATTTAGTGAATATATTTTTCTTGCTTGGATATCAGGGAGTTCATATTTTTTTCATTCTCAGTGGTTTTGGACTGGCTTATTCAAGAATTTTAAAACCTGATGAAAGCTGGATTAATTTTATGAGAAAAAAAATTATCCGGCTCTACCCTACCTACTGGATACTTTTAGCTGTATCTTTGATAATTCCTCGGTTAAGAGCGGATTTATTTTATGGCTATTTTGATTGGTGGTCATTTTGGAGAAGTTGGATAATTCTCGATAAAGCCATACCATTTTCTTGGTTTATGTTTCCCCTCATCCAATTTTATTTGTCTTTCTTTTTTATATTTAAGTTGTTAAACAAATATTCTATTAAACAGTTTATTTTAACTTCTTTTTTTATTAAAGTTACCTATACTTTTTTAGTTTTAATTTTAGGATTTAACCTGTTTAAACCAATATTGGGCGACATGGTTTATCCGGGCTATTTAGCAATTTCAAGGTTATTTGAGTTTTGTTTAGGCATGGCAATGGCCAAGGTTTATGCAAGTAATCCTACTTTATTAATTAATTACCTAACTAAGCCCGTAACAATAGCCCTAGCAATAATTTTTGAAATATTGGGTATTATGGGTTCCTTCTCATTTTCAAATGCACTAAAATTTCTCGGCGTAATTTTACCTTTTGGACTGTCTTTTTATGATGCTTTTATTGGATTTGGCATATTTGTAATTATTTAATTTTTTTAGAAGTTTAATAAAATTGTCTTACTTAATAACGAGCTTTTTAACATGGATTTCTAATATTTCCTATGAACTATAGCAATCCTATATGAATTGTGAAAAGGCATCAAATCTTTTCAAGTTAGGAAAATTGAAAAGATTATATTTA
>NZ_JAUBRM010000004.1:103421-158126 GCF_036701905.1 Microcoleus sp. MON2_D5 | reverse complement strand
GCCGCTTTTATCAACAAGGTATGCGGGCTGCAACCCTTATCCAGTCTATTTCATAGACCTCTTTGTCACCCTCCCAGTGTAGATAGATGTCCAAGATCTTTTCTGAGACCAGAGAGGTTCAAACCCTTGTCCTACAAGCCATACAGCCGAAAGATTTGACCCCCTCAAAAAAACACCTACCCATTCACGGAAATTTTAGGAACCAGAAAGCGATTAAACACTCGCGACTGCTTCGAGTTCCGCCGCCTCTTTCTCGTTCATCTCGTCGAGTTTTTGCCACACTTGCTGCATCAATTCATCCAATCCAACTCTACTAACGGCGGAAATCAACAAAACAGGAGCGCCGCTAATTTCTTTAAGTCGGCTGATTAAATTACCGATTTCTTCGCTTTCAAGGTCGATCGCATCTACTTTATTAAAAGCCAAAATCTGCGGTTTCTCAGCTAAACCACGCCTGTAAGCCTTCAATTCTTCCTGAATTGTGACGTAATTGGCGATCGGATCTTCATCCGTAACATCGATCAAATGCAGCAACAACCGAGTCCGCTCAATGTGCCGCAAAAACTCGTAACCCAAACCAGCACCTTCGTGCGCTCCTTCAATCAATCCCGGAATGTCTGCAAACACCGTACCGTCGCCAGTCGGTTTTTTGACTACGCCCAAATTCGGGACTAAAGTTGTAAACGGATAATCTGCTATCTTGGGGCGAGCCGCAGACAAAGCAGAAATTAAAGTGGATTTGCCAGCATTCGGCAGCCCGAGAATTCCCACCTCAGCTAATAGCTTCAATTCCAAACGCAAAAATTTGTGTTCACCTTCTTTTCCCGGCATCGCATAATCTGGAGCGCGGTTAGAATTGGTCAGAAAACACTTATTCCCCAAACCGCCTTTGCCGCCTTGGGCAACGCAAAAAGTCTGTCCGGGCGTTACTAAATCTGCTAAGATTGCCTGAGTTTCCGCGTCGTAAACAACTGTACCGCAGGGAACTTCGATCGTGCGATCTTCCCCGGAAGCCCCCGTCATATTCTTCGGCGCGCCGCGCTTCCCGTCTTCGGCTTTAAAAATCCGGTTGTACTGAAAATCTAGCAGCGTTTGCAGACTTTCCACCGCTACCATAAACACAGAACCGCCCCGCCCGCCGGTGCCGCCACTCGGCCCGCCCGCGGGTACATACTTTTCTCTGCGAAAAGCTACCATACCGTCGCCGCCTTTGCCTGCTGCGACTTGAATATCTGCTCGATCGATAAATTGCATAATTTAGTCAGTAGTCAATAGTCAGTGTCAATAGTCATTACTTATTATTATACCAGATGCAAGTACCATATCCCCCTTTTCCTTTAGTCCGCGTCGGCGGACGACAGCCAAGTTTAGTCGCGATTTACAATTGCCGGAAAAATATAATTATACCAATTCTGAAAAGTAGTGCAGAGTGAGAGATGGTACGCGAGCATCTGTAGGGAAACGGCACTGCCGTGTCCGGCTCCGAAATCTTTTAATAATCTGTATAAAAAGTTGAGGATAATACCAAGACTTTTGTTGAATTAGTATTATCAAAGCAGATTTGATATTAGCAGGAATCACGCACGAAAACAGAATAAACTGGGTTTTTATAGCAATTATTGCAGGAGTCGTAAATTGTTTACCCCATCTCAACCCTCGCCGAACCCGCTCGATCGGGAGTAAGAAATTCACAAAAGATGCGAGGATTGCTCTATCATAGACGAATACCTGTAAAAATATTTTTTGTGCCAAAAATAGGTTTCTAAATCATCGAAAATACTCTACTGAAAATTAGTAATTGCTAATTACACGAGTTCTGCCAATACTGATTTAACGTGCTAATTATAGCGGTAAGGTGCTTATGGGCGCATCCTGCAGATAGAGGTTTTGCGCCCCGGAATGAATTACCAATTAGCAATTACCCATTCCTATTAACAATAGGACGATACATCTTCCTTACATTCATCTGCCAAATAGCAGAGAGCTCGAAAGCGCATCCCCACCAACTGTTCGTAAAGCGGGTTAATCTTGCACATCGCCGGAATGTGCACGATTTTGCGTCCGAATAAGACGACATCTCGCTCAAACGGACACTGCGGCGGAATCATTTTGCAGACAAAGTGTGCCAGCTTGGGGTCGTGAATTTCCCAGCCGTCAAGCCAGTCTTTGACGGGTTGCAGGACATTTTTGTGGTGAGGTTTAGGTAGCCGAGATGAAAGGGGTGTTCCGGCGACGGGGGCGACATTCGCATCAAAGACGATTTGGCTGCTGGGCCCCTGCGGATCATCGCACTTGCTGTCTTCGATGGTGTGTCGCAGAGCTTCGAGCGCTTCTACATTGTGTCCCAAAGCTGTGCAAAACTTATAGATTACCTCGTCTTCGCTGAGCGAGTAGGTACCGTCTGCCAAGGCTACCATGACTGCTGTCCTCAAAAAATCCTCGCCTTTGGCGGTGTCTTCCCCTAACACAGCAGCTAATTCCTCTGGGGCAATCGGTTCAAAACCCGCCTCAAAAGATACCGGGTGGAGTTCATCCTCAGTTAGATTTGCAATCATTTTTTGCTCGTCTTCGTCAAAGTTGCCGTCTGCCCAAGCAATTGTCAGCAATCCCCGCAGCCAAGCAGTAATCTCTTCATTGGTGCAGGAAGATTTAGCGTTACTCATTAGCATTTCCACTTGGATGTACCAGTCAATTTGTTCGTTTACAGCGGGCTCAATATTCCCCTCCCAATAATTTTTACTGGTTTTTTGGTCGATGGATGATCTATTTGTGGAAGGTTGGTGCCCGAAGATTGCTCCAAACGCTTGTAGTGGATGTGTTAAAAGCATATTTGTTTCTCAGCAGCATCGCTGACTAGCGAGCTAATCTATTGGGTAATCCTATTCCCTAAAAAGTCATCTATCGCGAGGAATAGGTTTGTTGAATTCATCTTAACTCTAGTTGCACCCATCGAGATGGCGATCGAATTTTATTCAAACCCGATTGCCATTAGCCACCCAATTTTTCGCAACAAATAAAAGGTTGGCAAGGGTTCGATCTAATCAGACACTGGGTTTGTCGCCCAGGGGCGATCGAACTTCGCTCTGTTTACATTTTAATATATATTTTTGTAACTTTTTATGTGCAGGCTGCACAATATTAACAGCGAGTTGGCTTTAAGCTGTTGAAATAAAAATATCTGAGGAAACTGTTACTGCCGGTTAACAGTTGTGATTGCTGTGTCCGCCTACAAATGACAAGTTTTTTTAACTTCGGCGGCACAAAATCCAGCGCAATTCCATGGGCGGGCGTGCGTTTGCCATTGGGAAGACATCTCGACCGGTGGCCCAACTGGGAAACCAGGGCGTCGGTGGCCAGGCTCCTTCCGGCAGGTGGTGGCGTTCGTACTCAAACACCAATTCATCGGATATTTGGACTAAGGGCAACCCTTCCATTGCGGTGGCGAGTTCTTGGGGCGTAAATAAAGTAGACCAGGAGAGTTGGGCAACTTGTCGCACGAGGGCATCTGGCTGGTAGTCGCCGACGGTTAAAAACGTGCTGAACAGCAACAGGCCTCCGGGACACAGGGAATCGCACATTTTAGCTAGGAAAAGCCGTACTTGATCGCTGTCTCGAAAATGTGAGATGACTTCGGCGGCAACTGCCAACTGGTAGCGGGCTGGTTTCATCCGCATTAAGGGATCGAGCACATCGCCTTCAGTCACTGTCACGGGAAGGTTTTCGGCTGTTACGGCAGCTTTCAATTGTTCTGCAAAAGCTGGAGTTAGTTCGATCGCATCCACAGAATAGCCCAATCTCGCCAGGGGCAACGTATTGCGGCCGGTACCAGCCCCCACGTCTAAAATCCGCACTCGATCGGGTGTGCCCAATTTAGCAGCCGTTGCCATCAATTTTGCATCTGGATGAGAGCCGAAAAGCGGAGGTTCTCTGGTGTCTACCCAGCTTTTGTACTGTTCTCCAACTGTTGAGGTAGTAACAATGACTTTGCAAGCTAAACCGGTTTGTGGCGGCTGCACTGACTCGTATTGCAGAATCAGCATCGATGCTGTGGAGGTGCGGTAGCCTTGTTCTAACTTGGTGGCTAAAAGCTTGCTGAGTTCGTCTCTGCGGTCTTCGGGCAGGGGTCTGTCGAGAGTGCTAAATAGCTTTTCTATCGACTTGAGATAGTGGCTTAGCATTCCCGGTACGCAGGGGAAAATTAATTCTCCGCGAGCGTTTATGCGAGTATTAATTTTGTAGAGGATAGCTTGCTGGAGAATGTCGGGATTTACTACCAGCGGTAGCTGTTCGGTCTGGTCGATCGTACTTTCGGCGCCCATAAATTCCGCGAAGAAGTCATTAGTTATCAGTCATTAGTCATTAGTCAGAGGGAAGGCTGTTGAGAGCTGACTGTACAATTCAAGAGTATAAAAAAGCCGATTTTAGATTTATTTGGTTTGGTTGCTTAGTCTTTTTAGACTCTATAAAATTAGATTTGAGAGCTTTATTTTGGATAAATCTCAAATCTCAAATCTCAAATCGACCAAGCCCAAAACCCGAGTAGGTTCCAAAATCGGAGTTAGTATCAATATAAGCTGTAGCGCATTTAAATTGTATGTTTCACGGCGAGGTGGAAAAAGCGTCAAATCCTCTCGCCTTCTCCCCTCTCTCCTTCCCCTCGTCAGCCATAACAGGCAATGTATATGGGTAGCAAATTAAAGCTGGGCTTAGTTGCTGCCGGTAAAAGTCACTTGGGGGAATCTTGACTGAGCTTCAGTCATCGGGCGCCGTCTGCCTTCCTCTTGCCAGTAGTTGATTACTTCTGTCGCTTGGTTGAGGATTTCGACGCGATCGTTATCAGCAATCCAGTGTTTGGCTTCGAGTTCGTTTTTGAGGTCTTCCCACGCATCTTTGCGAGGCCAGAAAAAGTAGGATGTCAGCGGGCTAGTTCCTTTGCCGACAACTTGGTCAACGGCGAGGGCAACATTCTCTTCTAGCCAGAGAACTTTTAAGATGAACTTGGACAAGCAAACCTCCAGGGTTCCGATCGAACTTGTTAAAAATTTCTACAATCGCTAAGCGTAGCACACTCTGTTCGATAATTAATCATCGGCCATGAAAAGTTTTGTGGCGCGGCTGGTTTTAGCGCCACTCAGGGGCTGGGAACAGATAAAATTTGGGTTCTCACCCGCCCTAGGTACAAGGATGGTTAAGTTGTGAACAGAGTTATTGTAGTCTTCGACATTGACGGTGTGGTGCGGGATGTGTCCGGTTCTTATCGGCGGGCGATCGCCGATGCGGTGGAGCATTTCACGGCGGGTGCTTTTCGCCCGAATTCTCTCGATATCGACTCTCTGAAGTCTGAGGGAGTGTGGAATAATGACTGGCAGGCGTCTTTCGAGTTAGTTTGCCGTTATTTTGAGGGGATTGGGCGATCGAGAAACGAACTCGCTCTCAACTATGACGAATTAGTGGCTTTTTTCCAAAGTCGCTATCGCGGGCCTGATGAGAAAAATTGGACTGGTTACATTTGTACCGAACCGCTGTTGTTAAGTCCGGCTTACCTGGAAAATTTAACAGTTGGGGGCATTTTTTGGGGCTTTTTTAGCGGGGCGATGCGGGATGAAGCTGCTTATGTTTTGTCAGGGAAACTGAGTTTAAATTCCCCCGTGTTGGTGGCGATGGAAGATGCACCGGGAAAACCAGATCCGGCTGGACTTTTCGCGGCAATTGAACAGTTGGAAAACCTGCACGGTTTAGAAAAAAATTTGCCCGTAATTTACGCGGGAGATACTGTTGCCGATATTTACACGGTTGTGAATGCGCGGGAAGTGCAACCAAATCGGGTTTGGCTGGGGACTGGAATTTTGCCACCTCATGTTTTGGATGATTCGGTGCGCTGCGAGGCTTATGCTGCAGCGCTGAAAACTGCTGGTGCAGCAGCGGTTTTCAGGAATGTCGAAGAGTTGACGGCTGCGCGGATTCGAGAATTAGTCAATTGTTAGTTGTTAGTTGTTAGTTGTCAATTGTCAGTAGTTAGTTGTCGAAATAACAAATAACCAATGATATCGTTTCCGGTTGTATCGGAATAATAAAATCGAGTCAACAGTTAACACTCAAACATTCAGTTTTTCGACCCCGAGTCAACAGTCAACAGTCAACTTTCCCTTTGAGATTATTGCAAGTGCAAGAATTTGTCTAATGCACTGACTGCAACTGGCGGCCAGCGCCGCGTATGGGCAACCCAATCGATGTCTTTGTAGCGGGAATCGAGGCCGACTGCTGCTACCCAATTGCTCTCAGCTTCGCCGCGCTTCCCGGCTTCCCAAAGACAGGCGGTGAGGGCGGCTCTCATGTCGGCAAATTGGGGGTATCTGCGGACGATGTTTTTCATGTTGCGAATTGCTTCTTTAGTTTGCCCGTTTTGATAAAGTGCGAGGGCGTGGTTGGCGCGGGCAAAGGCGTATTCGGGGGCTAATTCAAAGGCTTTGCGGTAGTCGGCAATTGCTTGTTCCCATTTTCCTAAACCTGCTTCGGCGTTGCCTCGGTTGTTGTAGGCTGCTGGATCTTTGGGGTCTAATTCTAGCACGTGATTGTAGTCGGCGATCGCTTCTTCCCAGCGTCCTAAACCTTCTAAGGCTGTGCCGCGGTTTAGGTATGGATCGGGGGCATCGGGAGCTAGTTCGATCGCTCTTTCGTAGTCGGAAATTGCTGCTTGCAGCTTGTTTTGGCTGACTCTAGAATTGCCTCGGTTGCTCCAAGCGGGGGCTTGTGAGGGAAATTTGTCAATGATTTGAGTCCAAAAAGTTTCAGCGGCGGGAAATTTGCCTTCATTTGTAGCTTCAAAAGCTTTTTGAACGAGTTCTCCCAGTTCCTGTTCGGGAGTGGCGATATCTGTTGGTTGTACTTGTGCGGTAGCGGGCGCGATATTTCCCAACCAAACTAACCCGGTTACAATTAATACTGTAAAAAATGTCAAAAGTGAGCGAATCATCGTTGTTGGCAGTTTAAACTTTACTAAACATATTATTAACCGAAATTGCGGGCGTTGCTTGGATAGTACCAGTTTCAAAAAAGGATGTGACTGTAGGCAACCTCCGAACCCTTATTTCATCAGTCATTTACAAATCTAAAATCTAAAATCTAAAATCTCAATAAGTTAGGGAGAATTTGGTGAAAAAACGGTTGCTAATTTTAGGCGGAACGGGGGATGCTGCGGAACTGGCGGTAAGAGCGTCTCAAATTGCTGAAATTGAGGTCGTATCTTCGCTAGCAGGACGCACTCAACAGCCTTTTACCCCCAAAACGGGTACGGTGCGAATTGGGGGGTTTGGTGGGGCGGCTGGACTGGCAGCGTTTTTGCTCGATCGCCCGATCGACTTGTTAATTGATGCTACTCATCCGTTTGCGGCTCAGATTTCTGCCAATGCTGCTATTGCTGCTGCTGAATGTAATGTGCCCTATTTAATGCTGGTGCGTCCAGCTTGGGAGAGGGTGGAGGGCGATCGCTGGATTGAAGTTGCCAGCCACTCGGAGGCTGCAAAAGCTTTATTAGGGCAGTCTCAGCGGGTGTTTCTCACCATTGGTAGGCAGGAATTGGCGGAGTTTGCGGGTTTGGATGCTATTTGGTTTTTGATGCGGGCGATCGATCCTCCTGCACTAAATACTCCTGTTCCTAACGGTAAATTGTTATTAGCAAGGGGGCCTTTTTCATTGGAAGACGAGCGGAAATTACTATTAGAATATCAGATTGATACAATTGTTAGCAAAAACAGCGGGGGCGGTGCTACTTATGCCAAAATTGTCGCGGCTAGGGAACTGGGCCTTCCCGTGGTGATGGTGCAGCGGCCGCAGATTCCCGATGTTGAGCAGGTTGCTGATGTTGAAGGGGGGATCGCTTGGCTGAGGGAGCAATTAAATTAATTTAATCTTACTAACATCTTGCATCAATTTTAGTAACAGGCAAGATGCCTGTTTCACAAGACATAATTTTTTTTGTGGGGTGGGCATCTTGCCCGCCCCCAAAGGTTACTAACACGCAAGATGCCTGTTTCACAAAACATAAACTTCCTTCCAGCCTCTGCCTGGGAATACAAATTGATCGGCTGTGCCTCGAATACCCAATTACTTAGATTTTTTTGGACTCTCCAAAGAGTTAAGATGATTGTTCATATCCTGCAAATATTTTGATAAAACCGGATACTGTGAAGTTGCTAGTAGTGCATCTTTTTTCTGGCTGACAGTTGTTTCTAAGGGCAAAACGCGATAGTTCGTTTTATTGTTCTGAGTATAGCGGTGTACCCAAGTTGGAAAGGTTTTGATGCTGGTAATTTCTGTAGTTTTTTCGGGAAATGTTTTG
Organism: Microcoleus sp. MON2_D5; assembly: GCF_036701905.1. Lineage (NCBI taxonomy): Bacteria > Bacillati > Cyanobacteriota > Cyanophyceae > Oscillatoriales > Microcoleaceae > Microcoleus > Microcoleus sp. MON2_D5. The sequence goes on along the minus strand of NZ_JAUBRM010000004.1, from coordinate 149,788 downwards.
CGAATATTTACTTGCAAAATTACGCCTAAGTCTGTATATTTTTTATTCTGACCGGAAATGAAGTTTCCCATTGAATAAATTGCTACAGCTTTGCGAGTTTTGCCATTTTTTCCGGGAAAGTTAAAAATTTTGTAAGGTTGGACGACGTGGGGATGGCTGCCGAGAATGATGTCTGCACCAGCTTTTAATAGGTTTTCAACTAATTGTTTTTGTTGGGTGTTTGGCTGCCGCTGATATTCGTCGCCAAAATGCAGGGAAATTGCGATAATATCTGCTCCTTGTTGGCGGGCTTTGGCAATGTCTTTGACTATCTTTTTTTGGTCTATTAGCGAAACTAAGTAGTCTTTGCCTTTGGGTATGGGAATGCCGTTTGTGCCGTAGGTGTAGGCTAGCAGGGCTAGTGAAATGTTGTTTTTGGTGCTGATTAAAGTGCGTGAAGCCTCGGCGGCTGATGTGGCTGTTCCTGTGAACGCAATTTGCCGATCGCTCAGATTGGCGATCGTCCTAATTACCCCTTTTTCTCCACGGTCTAAAGCATGATTGTTGGCGGTTGTCAATATATTAAATCCGGCTTTTTTAGTCGCATCCGCTAATTGAGCCGGTGCGTTAAATAGCGGATATCCCGTATATCCGCCCGCATCTTCGCCCGCTAAAGGTGTTTCGAGATTTCCGATGACCCAATCGCCTGTTGACAGGATACTTTTAACTGGTGCGAAGAAATTGTCAAAATTGTATGTTTTCTTTTTTGCGTCGTAGCCCGATCGCGTTTGGGTACTGTGCATCATGATGTCGCCGACAGCAATTAGTTTCGCTTCTTTGATCTCAGACTGTGGTTTGGGGGGAACAGGAGTTGCTATTGGCGATCGACTTTCTGTAGGCTGTGTGTTGGTTTGTGGCGTTTGGATATTGCAGCCTGCGATCGAAAGCATGGCAATTACCGAGAGCAACCGACGAAAATTCATGATTTTTGATAGTGATTTGTCGGCTTATATGGTATCATAAATAATTTACCTACTGCTAAAAAAATGAAAAAAAACTATCTAATTCTTGCCTTAATTGTTTTTGTAGCAATTACGGGTTTTGGGGTTTTAACTTACGCTCAAACTTCGGGTGATAGACCTTTTGAATTTGCCTTAATTGGCGATTTGCCCTACAGTGCCGAACAAGAAGCAAAATTTCCGAGTTTAATTGCAGATATCAATCGATCGCCCGCAGCGTTTGTCGTCCACGACGGCGACATTAAAAACGGTTCTAGTGTCTGCGATGATGCAACTTTTGTGAGTCGCAAGCAGTTATTTGATAATTTTAAAATTCCATTTATTCTAGTTTATGGTGACAACGAATGGACGGATTGCCACCGTTCAAATAACGGCAGTTACGATCCAGTAGAAAGACTCGCTAAACTGCGGGAGATTTTCAACCAAGGTAATCAAAGTTTGGGAAAGCGCACCTTAACTCTCACCCGTCAAAGCGAAAACCCGCAGTTTGCTAAATTCCGCGAAAATGTTCGCTGGATTTATCATGGAGTTGTGTTTGTGGCGATTAATATGCCGGGAAGCAACAACAATTTTGGTCGCACTCCCAAAGCAGATGCAGAATATGCCGATCGCAATTCAGCTAACTTAGCGTGGATCAAAGAATGTTTTGCTTTAGCCAAACGCAGCAACAGCAAAGGAATTATGTTAGTTGCACAGGCAAATCCGGGATTTGAACTCGATCCGACGGACAAAAGAAGAAGTGGCTACAACGATTTTATCTCAACTCTGGAAACAGAAACAGGCAATTTCCCAGGACAAGTTGTATTCGTCCACGGCGATACTCACTATTTCCGCATCGATAAACCTTTACCCTATTTTACCGATGAGACTCAACTACCGAGAATGAAAAATTTTACTAGAGTTGAAACTTTTGGTTCTCCCAACGTGCATTGGTTGCGGGCTTTTTATGACCCTACCAATCCTAATTTGTTTGAATTTAAACAGCAGATTGTTCCGGAAAATTAGGCGATATTACACCAGTTTCATGCAAGATAACTATTTTTTGGTTTACACTGAAGATAGGTAGCATTGAGGAATTTATTTATGACGATCGCAACTGAGCGCCTTACTCTTGAACAATTTCTGAAACTGCCAGAAACTAAACCTGCCAGCGAATACATTGAGGGGGAGGTTCTCCAAAAACCTATGCCGAAAACAAAGCACAGTCTATTGCAATTAATAACCTGCAACGAAATTAATCAGGTGACGCAAACTCCCAAGATAGCTTATGCTTTTCCAGAGTTGCGGTGCACCTTTGGCGGTCGATCGATTGTTCCAGATATTGCGGTACTATTGTGGGAACAAATTCAATTTGATGAGAGCGGTGAACCATTGGATGATGTGCTAATTGCACCGTATTGGGCGATCGAAATTCTCTCGCCACAACAAAGCTCAAATCGCGTAACTAAAAAAATCATTCACTGTCTGCAACATAATTGTCAGTTGGGGTGGCTAATCGATCCAGACGATCGATCGATTTTAGCCTTTTTGCCCAACCAACAACCGCAATTCTGCGAAGGTAGCGATGTCCTTCCTGTTCCCGAAATGATTCCCCTGAATATCACCGCCGAACAGGTGTTTAGCTGGTTGAGAATGCAACAATGAATCAGGGCGATCGTCTTTTTTGTACCACTTTAAAAAATCTTCCGGTGTGGTTTGTAGTGAAAACTTTAGCTTTCATCTCAACTAAGGACTGAAATCCTTACTACAAACCAAATCCCCTATTGCCGCCACCTGTCAAATTGGTCTTCGGAACAGCCATTAATAAATTGATTGTTCACCCAACCGTCAAGGATTGTCAAAGTTTCATTAGGAGGATTACCCGAAAATCTGGCCGCAATTTTCACCCACTTACCTTGTCTGCTGACAGCCCTAACTCCGTCTCCCCTTTTCAATTTAGCAACAACCGGGTACTGATTGCCGGGGCCTTTGCGAATGTTAACAGCGCCACCTTCACCTGTAATAAACGAGCATTGAGTTTGCTTTTTTAAAGCTTCTGCTTTTGCGGGTGAAAGACTTTGCTGCTTGCCGAAAACAGGAAAGCTGTAAAGTGAGAAGCTAAGACTTGCAACTACCGCTGCAATAAAAAAGGCTTTTGATTGAGTAAAAATTAGCATTATTTCATTTCCTTGGATTGACCGAACTGAAGTCCTGACTATGATTTTTGGTAGAAGGACTTCAGTCCTTACTACTAACTGTTATTTGACAGAGGAAAACCATTCGGTAACACCTTGGGCGATCGCCTCGGCTAACTTCTTCTGTTCTGTTGGATTCACAATCCATTCAAACTCTTCAGGATTTATGAGAAATCCCAATTCCATTAAAACAGATGGAGCAACGGCAGGACGAGTCATGGCTAAGTTGTTCCAGAATACACCATAGCTCGGACGGTTCAACTTGGCAACTAAATAATTGTGCAAAAACATTGCCAAACTGTGGGATTGCGGGTGAAACCAGAAAGCGCCGACGCCTTTAGTCTTAATCGCGTCGCCGTTATCCGGCAAAGCATTGTAGTGTATCGAAAGTGCGATCGCAGGTTCTTCTTTTTGAATCATTTCCACCCTTGGTGGCAAATCCAAATCGACATCTTCTACCCGCGTCATTAGCACATTCGCGCCCCGATTTACCAATTCTTCTCGCACCAATTTCGACACAGTTAAAGCTACTGTTTTTTCTCTAATCCCCACTGGACTCACAGCACCTCCATCCTCCGGCCCGCCGTGTCCCGGATCGATCAGAATCTTAATTCCCGACAGCGGCTTTGCTTGCGAATTGGGCACCGCGCTTGTATTCGCAGGCGGGTGTTTTAAAGACAACACTAAAGTTGTGCCGTCGTATCTCAACTTGTAACCCCACTGTTGGGCGGATTTGAGATTAAAAGTGTATTGTACTTGCAGCGGCGATATTTGTTGCCATTCCAAACGCGAAATTACGGGGTCATCCTGGATGCGAATAATGTCAGTTTGAGCGGTAGTATTGTACAGAGTTAAAGTGAAAGTGCGTTCTCCTTCTTGCACAGTGACTGGGACGGGTATTTCTAAGGGAAATAAGACCTCTGTCCAGCCGGAAACTTGACGCGAACTGGCGCTGCGAATAATCGATCGCGGAGGCACTGCATCCTTGACAATTTGCACTTCTGATGCTTTAATCCAAGCACCGTAATCGAGTCTGAGCCATTCTCCCTCGCGCCCGATAACTGTTGCTCGCGTTCCCTTCGGCAGCGGTGTCATCCGAGAAAAATCTGTACTCGCGCCGGTTCGGGCAACGCCAGGATCTGCTGTTACTTCGGCTATTTCTAAGTCAGCCGGAGAAAGAATAGAAATCTTGCCAGTACCCTGCTGGCTGATAGTTTGATTATTCATTGTTAGCTCAAATACAGGCACTCCTAAATCCACTTTTTCCGTTTTTGGTAGCGAGGAGTTAGACTCATTTTCCGCCCTGACCAAGGAAGCATTAGACTCATTGCCTCCCCTTAGCAAGGGGGGGTTGGGGGGGGTTTGAGCGCAGCCTTGATACTGTTCGCTGCCGCTTTTTTTGATCGGGGAGTTTTCACCTAACAGTACAGATTTGTTGTCGGGTAGTTCGACTTGCGATCGCGCTTTTAAAGGAATAGTAACGCCCGCCAATTTTACTGAAACTTGAGCATTCGCAGGTGCGATCGCCCCAAAGCAAATATATTCCCCCGGCAAACTCGCCACATCGACTTTCGGCGTCAGGGAATCTTTAGCAAAAGCCAATCCTACAGGGACTTCCGGCTGATTAGACTCGCGCGTCACCTTAATTTTGACTTCCTGATTTTCGTAACGCAAGGTAAAGAGATTTTCGCCGAGTTGCAGCGGAAAAGTTGGGGCGAAATGCCCGGATGCGGTGCGCGAAATTTGGTTGCCATTTACTAACACTTGTCCCGGTGCGGGCGCTGTGCCGATTAAAAAGATGCGATCGGCTGTAGTTTTGTGGTTAGCGGGGGGATAAGCGACGAACAAAGGTTGAACCGCCACAGCGACAGAGGCGATCGCCATGATCATCCCAAACACAAATAATCCTAAAAATTTTCTCATTCTAAATCGCAACTAATTGACACTCTGTGGGTTATTTATACTAGAACTTGCCCTCATAAACCGGATTTCTGAGGATTAGCCGTAAGTCTTATTTACTAGACACGGCTCATTTTATCAGGTTTGTAGTTGCAATTGAGCGATCGCCAACATAAATTCCCGCGTCAAACCATTAAGTTTTAATTAATTCCGAGGTCGTTCTCCACAGTTGATCCAACCGATTCCCCGGCATCGTCAAATACAAAACATCCCCCGTACTCAAACAACAATTCAGTAAATCCCAGCCGTGGAGAGTTTGACACTTAGTTTCCACATAAAGAGGCACAAAATCCGCAGACTTAGCAGCATCTTGAATGCGCTGGCCGCAGAAAGGATGGTTTGGCGTAATCAATGTGGCCAAGCAAACCCATAGACTGTCAGCAGTCATTCCGTTGCCCAAAATTCTGCCTCCAATCGCCGCCGCCGCGAAAGCAGGAGCCGCCAATTCCGTCGGGTTCAAAACTCCTTCAAACTCAAAAACTTGCTGCACCATTAAAGCAAAATGTGGGTCTTGATTGCGGACAATAACTGATATTTTTGGTGCCAATCCTTTAGCGCTTAAGGCAATTTCGACATTAGACATATCGCTGCTAGTTACCGCCAAAAGTGCTGCAGCTTGCTTAACATTAGCAGCTTCCAGAGTTGCGGGCAAACTAGCACTTCCCTGAATGACCGGAATTTTCATTGAGCGAGCCGTGCTCAGAAATCGGCTGTTCGGATCTTGCTCGATCGCCACAATATCGTAACCGTTAGTGTGCAGTTCTTTAGCAATTTGGATGCCAATTCCTCCGAGTCCGCAAATAATGTAATGATTGCGCTGCGGCACTCGCGCCACATCCCAATATTCGGTAAAGCGAGTTCCCAATACATAATCGTTGAGCAGTGCGTAGCAGATGCCGATGATGCCCGCTCCAACTAACATCATCACAACTGTAAATAGCTTAATGCTTTCGGGAGCTTGTTCGGCTACTTTTTCATGGCCTCCGGCTCCGGTAATCATCCCTACTGAAAAATAGAGAGAATCGACAATTGAGATATTATCGTCAACACAAATATAGGTAGCAGTAGCAACGGCAATCATTGACAGCAGCGTCAATACAACAATTACTGCTGCTTGGCTGTGCTGCTGAAATCTGTGCAGCCTAGTTAATGTTTTGAGCAGTTTTTGAGTTAAAGTTTTTTGGGAGCTGCGGATAGTCGGCTGAGTGGCAACAATTAGCCGATCGCCCTGCTGACACTGCCGATCGGCAAGCACCGCCGATACTAAATCAGTTTTGTTAGCAGCCGGCAGATAATAAATCAACATTCGCGATCGATCGTCCCACAAATCGCTCAGTTTGCGATTTTTCCAAGGATGTGTTTCATCGATATATTCTTCGTGAATCGGCCAAGTGCGATCGAACAAACGCAACTGTCCGATCGCCTGACTTCCGAGAGCCGCAAAGGCAAAAACCGGAGCCGCCAACGATGAAACGCTCATGGAAGTGTGATCGGGCAAAGTGTGGTCAATCCTGTCGCCCAAGCTAGTATTGAACAATCTGTTGATGATGCGAATCTGAGGATTGAGAATCCTCGCCTGCATCAAAATTGCCAAATTCACAGCATCATCGTCTGCTGCAATTACTAAAGTGTGAGCGTTTTGAATGCCAGCCGCCAACAAGGTAGAAGCTGCTTGCAAATTCCCGACAACCACATCAGAAGTTTCGCCGCGAATTGGGCGATCGCTAATACCAACCACAATCGCTCCTTGCTGTCTCAACAAACAAAAAATCTTGTGTCCCGTGTGGCCCAACCCGCAAACAATGATTCGAGGTTTCATAAAAATTTATTGGCCAGCCAATTTCGGAGCTGTCCTTGTAGTTTTACTTACCATTGTTGACTGCCCAGGCTTTGCAGAATGTAGCTAAAAAGACTATCTAGGAAACTTGTGCCGCCGTAACCTGGAAGTGTTGAAACAAGGACACGAGACTGCCGTCTCCCTAAAGCCGCGTTCCCAAGTTTTGAAACAAGGACACAGCAGTGCCCTGTACCTACAGATATGAGGTGCAACTAACCTAATTTAAGATTTGAAAAATATCCGGGTGCGACACCCAACCAGCAGAAATTGAATAGGTAGGGACATGACACTGCCCTGTCCCTACAACTATGACTTCCTACATAAATTTAGCTGCCTTAGCGGCAGGAGTTATTATGAAATTGACTGCACCCTTATTAGCATCCGCTTTAGTGTTCGCCGGTACTGTCGCCTTTGCAAGCCAAGTGCAAGCAGCTAGCAGCAACTCTTGGAATAGCACGAGAACAACATTTCAGTGCGTTACTTCCGGCCGAAATTTTGTCACAATTGCACGGCGGGGAAATGTCACGACCGATCCAATGATTCTTTGGAAATCTACCGAGTTCGGCCGCGAATATACACCTTGGCAGCGCTGCCAAATTGTTTCCAATAGATTGACCAAAGCTGTTGCCCAGAATGGCGGAAGATTGAGCAACTTGCAGTTAACAACAGGAATTGTTAATAACTTGCCCGTAGTTTGTTACGTGAACGGACGGGGGCGCTGCAACTCTCAAAATCTGCTGTTCACCCTTGACAAGCGAAATGCTAAAAATCCCGGTGATGCCTTAACGAGATTGATTAATTTTGCCCAAGACGGCAGCGGGCCCGTGACAGTGTTTAGAACCGGAGCTCCATCGTCTGCACCGCAGTTTGTTCCCTTTGGAGATATGGTCGATCGAGCTTTTAATTCTCCAAACAATAAACCGTCAGTTCCCGTAGCAAAACCGCAGGGCGATCGAGGTATTTAATCTCCAATTCTACTCGTTATCTACTCGTTACCAGGCTCTGCCTGGTAACACCGATCCGGAGGCTCTGCCTCCAATTTTCATGGAAGCTGGCGAGGCAGAGCCTCTGAATATCGGTTCCCAGGCAGAGCCTAGGAACCAGTTAACTAAAAAAACTACACTGTCACCCCTTCTATTTTCTCATCAGTCAACTCGTACAACTCGCGCAACTGCTGCAACTTATCCGCATCCGGCAGCCAAAAACCCCGCCCGTTAGCCTCCAACATTCGCCCTACAATATTGCGAAAAGCTTCAGGATTTGCCTCCCGCAACTTCTTCGCCATCTCTTCATCCAAAGCATAAGTATCAGCCGCCTGATCGTAAACCCAACTATCAGTAAAATCAGCCGTTCCGCCCCAACCAATTAACGCCGTCATCCGCTGCGAAATTTCATAAGCGCCGCCAGAACCTTGATTTGCCATCGCGTTAGCCCACTTAGGATTTAGCAACTTAGTTCGATATTCCAAGCGCAGCAAATCTTCTAAATTGCGAGGCGTGGTATCCTTGGAAAAACTTTCGACAAAACTCGTGTTAACCTTTTTACCGCGCTGCTTTTCTGCGGCTTTCTTCAAACCGCCAGTATTCGCATAATACTCTTGAATATCAGTCAAACCGTATTCAACCGAATCAATTTCTTGAATTATGCGATCGCACCCTTGCAACAACTGAGTCAAAACCTCCGGTCTCGCTTCCCCCTTATCCTTTCTCCCGTAACTAAAAACATTGCGACTTTCCCAAGTTTTCCCCAACTCATCCCCCGATTCCCAACTACCATCAACAACCCGATCGTTAACCAAAGAACCAAAATCCCCAGCCGGATTAGAAAACAACCTTGCCGAATAATTCTGCACACCTTGTCCCTGCAAAATTAAAGCGTGTTTGCGAATAAAATTCTCCGATTCCGGTTCATCAGCATCCGCCGCCCGCACGAACAAATCATCCAACAATTCAATAATATTCACAAAGCTATCTCGGAAAATACCCGAAAGATTTCCCAACACATCAATCCGGGGATGACCGACATCAGCTAACGGTTTTAATTCATAGCGAACAATGCGGCCAGTACCTTCTTTAAGAGGTTCAGCCCCCACCAATTCTAGCAGAATTCCAATAGATTCGCCCCGAGTCTTAATCGCATCCAAACCCCACAACATCACCGCCACAGTCTCAGGATATTTATCATGTTCCTCAAGGTGCTTCTCAAGAATTTTCCGAGCAATTTCGCGCCCCCTTTCATAAGCCGCCGGAGAAGGCATCCGATAAGGGTCTAAAGCGTGAATATTCCGACCAGTTGGCAACACCCCAGCCCCATCCCGCAACAAATCCCCACCCGGTGCAGGCAGAATATATTCCCCATTCAAACCCCGCATAAGATTAGTCAACTCATCCGTCGTTTGCAGCAACAAATCCCGCACCAACAAACCCTCCTCAAAAACCCCATCTAACCCCTCTTTCTCTTCTTCTATGCGCCCTCTGCGCCTCTGCGGTTCATTTTCTTCAAAAACCAGTTTTTGCACCTGTTCCCGTGATAACTTCTCCCCAAAATAAGCCTCAAGATAAGAGGTCATTTCCTCAGAATTAGGCGGTTCCCCGAGAACGTGCAAACCCGAAGAAAACAAGCGACATTCCACCACCTGCAAATACTCGTAAAGCTTCACCAAATAGCGGTGAAAAGCATCAGCACTGAACATTGCCACAGTCTCAAAACTAAAAGCAATACCCAACTCGCGAGCCTCCTCAAACGGACAATCAGCCTCCAAACCGCTATCTAAAATTTTCTTGCAAATAGCCTCTTTCAGCACATAATTCTTTGCCGTATCTTCCCGATATTCGGCAATCAAATCCCGCAAAGCCATCAATTCCTTGTACAAGCCCGCGCGGCCGTAGGGCGGCACGTTGTGAGAAATCAAAACACCGTAACCGCGCCGTTTTGCTAACATCGATTCCGAGGGATTGTTGGCGGCATAGATATAAAGATTCGGCAAACTTCCCAACAAAATATCCGACCAAGAATAGCCAGTATTTCCCAGAGGAGATCCCGGCAACCATTCAACAGTTCCGTGCATTCCGAAGTGAACCACAGCATCAGCTTGCAAATCATTTTGCAGCCACTTGTAAAAAGCAGCGTATTGAGGGTGAGGTGTCAAATCGCGATCGAACATTAAGCGCATCGGATCGCCCGAAATTCCCAGCGGCGGCTGCAAACCTATCCAAACATTCCCCAGTTGAATGCCACCGATTAGGAACTCGTCGCCGTCTGTCTTAATGCCAGTACCAGTCAGAGATTCCCACTGTTTTTCGATACGACTTGTTAACAGATAGCCCAGCCATTTTTCTAAAGTTTTGACATTAACAGTCTCTTTTGTGGTACGGGCATCTTGCCCGTCACAAGTAGGTTCATCCGCCTCTTTCACCCTGCGAATTAACTCCTCACCGTCAGCCGGAATTTCTCCAACTGTATAACCTGCTGCTTGAAGTTTGTGCAGGAAATTCAACAGCGATTTTGGTACATTTAATAAAGCAGCCGTACCAGCCGCACCGTAACCGGGAGGAAACCCGTAGAGAATAATCGCAATTTTCCTTTCAGATGGCGGAGTGTGGCGCAATTTCACCCAATTGTTAATTCTACTTGTCAGGCGTTTCGCGCGATCGGGCACCAGATAAATATCCTCACCCACCAAACCGCCCAGGGGAACAGGATCGATCGCGCCATCCAACTCAGGCAAAGCATACAATACCACACTTTGCAAACCTCCAATCCCCTGACGAGTCCAAGAATGGATATCCTGAATCAGCAGAGGTGCAGACACAAAATAAGGTACATTTTTAGCAGTTAAAATGCGCTTAGCAACTTCCACCTGCCTCCCACCCTCCATCGAACCAGCAGGCCCGCCAACCAAAGGAAAGCCAATAGTAGAAACAATCGCATCAACTTCCACAGCATCTTTAGAAAGCGAAAGAGTTTCAATATTGCCTTGTTTTCGCCGCGCAGTTTCATCAGCAGTCGTCATCCAATCCCGCACCGCCACATGGCCTTCAACGCCATTGATAAAAATCGGCAAAGGCACAATTCCCGCATCTTCAAAATAGCGAATTAATTGAGGAATATAAGGCTGCTTGGTTATAACGTGTTTGCGGTAAAGCAAGATGCCCACAACTGGGGATTTTACTTGCTTGAAATTAGGGAACCAATGGGTTCCAAATTTTGTGGAACGGGCATCTTGCCCGTTAGAAACCTGGTCATAATTTTCCGACAAATTAGTCTCAAATTTTGTGGAACGGGCATCTTGGCCGTTATAATCCTTTCTATCAAGATGTCTAGCCTCTTTTGTGGAACGGGCATCTTGCCCGCCCCTAGCACTTTGATTACCGAGATACCAATCCAAATATTGCCGAGGCGATTCAAAATAACCATTATAATCGGGATGCAATAAACCCATATTGGGAGTTTCCACAGGCGGGGGAATTTCTGCAACCTTCAGCCCCAAATACTTTTCAGCAATAATCCAAAACATCGAGACAACATTATCCGCCCCGCCCGCATTCCAGTAACCATAAATAATCAGCCAGTTTCGCAAATCCTGCACTTTTTGCACCGGCACATACTTTAATAACTTCGGCCCAACCTTCAAAAAGCTGATGTAACCAGCCAGCTTATCTTCTTCTCGCCCATTGCTGAACTTATCCAGAATAAACTTAACCGGCTTCGGCATTCCCTTCGGCTTGTCGCCAATTTTAAAAGCACCGATTTGAGTAAGACTCATCAATTCCAAAGCAGACTCAAAAACCAGGCGAATCGGGATATGTTGCACCCTTTCTCGCAGCCACATTACCGCATCGTAATCAAACAACAAACTCCCGAAAAACACATCAGCATTCGAGAGGGCAGCCGCTACAGCGTCCGGTTCATCTACGAGGGCGCGATCGCTAAAAACGCGCACTTCCAATCCCTGACAGCCGCCAACAGCCAACTCGGCAGCTTTCCGGTACAAATCAGCATTAAAAGATTCAAACCCTGCAATTAAGACAATACGTTTCACAGCCCTACCTCGAAATATTTGCTTCTTTTAATGATAGACTAATTGCAGAAAAGCACAGGCAAGATGCCTGTGCCACTTCCAGACAGAACAACACAAAAGATAAACTTCTTCCTTCTCTTTCTTCGCGCCCTTCGCGCCTTCGCGGTTCGTCAAATCTAAGAAAATATTAAAATAATCAGACCAATCCAAACACAAGCATAATTAAAACAGTGAATCGAATTCCTCCCGCAATAGTTATATTAGGTCAAAACAGCCAGCCGATCGCCAAAAAAATCTCCGCACATTTCCCCGGTTCCCAGATTTACGGTTTAATCGATCGCACTTCCGACACAGACATCAACTTTAGCAACTTCGGCGAAACATTGCGGGAATTATTTGCAACAGAAACCCCAATTATCGCCATCTGCGCCGCCGGAATAATCATCCGCACCCTCGCCCCGCTGCTGTCAGACAAACGCGCCGAACCGCCAGTTTTAGCCGTCGCAGAAGACGGAAGCGCCGTCGTACCGCTGCTGGGGGGTTTGCACGGCGTTAATGATTTGGCCAGAGAGATTGCAGCCGCCCTAGGCGTACAGCCTGCAATTACCACCACCGGAGATATCCGGTTTCGCACCGCGCTGCTGAGTCCTCCCCAAGGCTATTCTTTGGCGAATCCAGAGGACGCGAAGACTTTTATTTCAAATTTGCTCGCCGGGGCCAAAGTACGCCTAGAAGGGGCTGCAAGCTGGCTTTCCGAGAGCAATTTGCCGATCGCCCCCGACGCCCAATTAACTATCCGCGTCACCGAAAAAGCAATTGCGCCCGCGCCAGATTGCTTGATTTACCATCCGCAAATTGCAGCAGTTGCACTCGCGAACCTATCGAATATTCAGCCAGAAATAGCCCTGTATTGCGTGCAGGAATTACTGGCCCAAACAAATTTAGCAGCAGCTTCTGTTGCTGGATTTTTTGCATTAAAACATGAGATGGGAAATCCGGCACTTGAAGCACTTTCACAATATTTTAAAGTCCCCGTCCGCTTTTTCAATCTCTCCGAACTTGTGGAATTAGACTCAATTGAATTCATCGAAAATAAGGCTGCACAAATTGCCCTGACAGCAGCAGGTGCAAACAGTCAGTTAATCGAATGCGATCGCACTTTATCCGTGAATTGCGCGCTCGCCCTGGCCGCCGAACCCATAAATGCTAGCGCGATCGGAATTAGCCGCGGCAAACTCGCGATCGTCGGTACCGGCCCCGGAGGCGCGCCCTGGATGTCCCCGGAGGTTAAGGAAATTCTGCGCGAAGCCACGGATTGGGTGGGTTACAAATTCTATCTCGACTTAGCCGGAACCCTGCGGGAAGGACAAAAGCGGCACGATTCCGACAACCGCGAAGAGATCGATCGCGCCCGTTTTGCCCTAGATTTAGCAGCATCAGGTCAATCTGTAGCTGTGGTTTCGTCGGGAGATCCGGGTATTTTTGCCATGGCGGCGGCGGTGTTTGAGGCGATCGACTTTGACGCCAAACCCGAATGGCAAGGCATCGATATTCGGGTGGCACCGGGCATTTCAGCCATGCAGGCGGCCGCTGCTGCGATCGGAGCACCCCTCGGACACGATTTTTGCGTGATTTCGCTTTCGGATATTCTCAAGCCTTGGGAGGTCATTGAACAGCGGATTGCGGCCGCTGCGATCGCAGATTTCGCGATCGCATTTTACAATCCGATCTCGAAACAGCGGATTTGGCAACTCTCAAGGGCGATCGAGATTTTGTTGCAAAGTCGCGATCCTAAAACCCCCGTCATATTGGGGCGAAACCTCGGCCGGCCGGGTCAATCTGTGCGTGTTTGCACCCTCGGCGAATTCCAGCCGCAAGACGCCGACATGAGAACTTTAGTGATTGTCGGTTCGAGTCAGACTCGGATTATTCCCCGCAAATATGGAGATGTTTGGGTTTACACGCCGCGCAGGTACGAAAAATAAGTCTAAGTGATTTGTCAAAAACAACATTTCTCTCTTATCTCTTTCTCTGCGCCCTCTGCGCCCTCTGCGGTTAATAAAAAAAATCTTCTTCACACAACCCGCCACCAATGAACACTAAATTACCAGAAACAATAGAAACAGCTACTTTTGGACTTGGTTGTTTTTGGTCTCCCGACGCGCAGTTTGGAATTATCGAAGGAGTCGTGCGAACTCGCGTCGGTTATGCGGGCGGGACTACAGCCAACCCGACTTATCATAACATAGGGAATCATATTGAAGCGGTCGAAATAGATTTCGATCGATCGCAAATTTCCTATGCAGAACTGCTAGAGATTTTCTGGAGAAGTCACAATCCCCGGCAATCTCCTAGTTGGTCTCGCCAGTACATGGATGCGGTTTTCTATCGCACTGAATCCCAAAAGCAATGTGTGGAACTAAAACTCGATCGCGAAAAAGCTAATGGCGGCGAAATTTATACATTAATTCAGCCTTTGACCCAGTTTTATTGGGCTGAGGATTACCATCAAAAATATTATTTGCGTCAGGAACCGGAACTGATGCAAGAATTCGATCGCACTCAGTTTGTTAACTCCACTGTAGCAGCAAGAGTCAACGGTTATATCGCTGGTTTCGGCAGTTTTTCAAATCTCGAAGGGGAAATTAGAGATTTTGGTTTGTCTGCCGCCGGATGCGAGAAGTTAGAGAAAATAGTCTCCAGAATCCGACATTAAATTTTACCAAACTCTTGTGGGCTGGGCGTCCCGCCCGTCCGCAGCAATACGCACCTTACGACTAATTAGACGTGGAACAGCTTAGAGATGACATTCTCACCTTAATCAATAGTTCATTGAGTGGAACTTTTGCATCCGAATTTGACGGCAAATGACTTGTACTGCTTGCATCTACCAATATATTAACCAGTCGAACGCGCTCTTGTCGATAAAACTCGATCTCAGCATCTTCCAGCACCGATTTTTCCTCCCCGCCGAGCTTTCTCGCAATCAAATCGGGAATGTACGACAACTGAAATTTTTCATTTAGTTTTACCAAATTTGCCTCTACCTCCCCCGTTTGCATCAAATGAATCCCAGTCAGCAACACCCGGTAAACATACAGCAGCGGTTTCACCCGGCGCGGCTGTTCTTTCTCAAACAATTTCCACTGATTGTGAGCAAAACCGAGATAGTGGTGGCTGTGATGCTTGGTGATGCAGTTCGAGGCGAGCTCTTTTAATTCCTCGTGTTCCTTTGTACTGTAAACTATCAGCGGCGAATACAGTTGTTCTAGCACGTAGCCGTTGCGTTTCAACAGCAACTCAAAAAATTTCTTGATGTCGTGAGTTACTAAATCGAGTTGCATTCCATCCCGAACTTCAGAAACTTCGATTGTTTCTTCTCCAGAAATTAGTCCAATTACTTTCGGTAGTGGCAAAATGTGTACTCCCCGCAAGTCGAAGTCAGAATCTGCGGAAGGAAAGCCGTATAAGTGCGAACCGCTGACAGTCGCAAACAGCAGCCGGTAAGGTTGAACGGAGACAATTTGGGCGAGATTCGAGATGTATTCTGTCATTTATTCCAGTCCATGCAGGCGGGCTTTGTTTCACCAGAAGGGATTTCAAGATCCGATTTCGATCGCACCTCTACGAGATTTAATCAAAAATAGGTTCGCTTTCTCGTAATTAGGACGTTCTGGCAACTTAGTTGCAGCAAAAGCGCGATCGAACTCACCGTGCAAGCTCAACCGCCAGCGATTCACCTCATCCCACGATATTTCTTGGTTGCGGATAGATAAAAGTTGCGATCGATAATCCTGCACCCGAACAGGCACAAACCCCTCCTTGAGCACCGTAATTCCTGACAGCAGCAAGCGAATTAAGTGCATGGCGTGCTTCCAACGAATTTCTCCGGTATTGCGGAGGTCTTGCTCCATTTTTTTAAATTGAGACAAAACGTAGCTATTGTAAGTTTGGTAAACCAATTGAGAAAGAAAGATTTCCCGAATTTCCAGCAATTCTTGTGCGACAGGAGAAAGAGTTTCTACTAAAGGGGTGTACAAACATTCTAGCACATTTGGATTAGCTTTTAGTGCCAAAATCAAAAACTTTTGCAGTTCCCAATAGCATTCCTGATTTTCCTTATTTTCCAATTGTTCTGGAATGCCGTAAAGCGACCAATGAAGTATTGCGGGCGGCAGGTAAATCCCGCGTCTGTCTGTATCGGATTGCTCGTTATCAAGACCATAAGCTCTCGAACCAAGAATGCAGCGGTAAATTACAGAATCATAGAGGTTGTATTCTGCAAGAAAATCTCCTCCTGACTGCAATCCTTCGCTCTGAAACTGCTTGCGGATGCTGAGTTCGTGCCGCTGCAGACTAACTTCTGTTCCGTCTGGGAGTTTGACTAAATATGCGTGGGAATTGTCCGTAGGCGATTGAACGATGACGCCTACTAATCCCGGTTTCCAAGATTGGTCACTGGCGGGGTTTTTGACCTCGATTCTGGTGACAATTTGGGTTCCTGTGGGTAGGATTAAGTTGAAATTTTGAGGAATATTGGCATTTGCCATGAGGAAACCTCCTGCGGGGGCACGAGCTACGATATTAGTGTAGCATAGATGTAGTATAGAAGTGAAGTTTTGGGCGATCGGCTGTTTTGACCTTGTTGAAGAGTGTCTAATTCACGATCGATTCTGCAAACATAGAAACAGAAATAATTAACGTATTCTCTAAACTCTGAACTTCAGTAAAATCGCGATCGCCTGTAATTAAAAAATCAGCATTAGCAGAGAGTGCACAAGCAATAAACTTAGCATCTTTTTGATCTCTCGGGAAATCAATTTCTATAGAGACATCAATGAGTTTGGTTGAACATTGAATCAAATCCAACCATCTTTCTTTCTGAACATCTGTTAATTTTAGTTTTCGTCTACTTAATACCTCCAGATACTCTGCTAAAATTTCTTCTGACACTACCCATTCATAATCAGGTTGATTGATAACCCAGGTAATAACAGAAGCTGGTTTTCTTCCAGCAATCGCCGCAGATACTAAAATATTAGTATCTATAACAACTCTCATTCTCCTCTCCGATAAGCTGCAATTTCTTCGGCAATTTCTTCATCAGTTAAAGGATGATCCGCGTGTAAAGCCTGGGTTTCTTCACATAAGTTGCTAAAATCTTCAGCTAAAGCTTGTTTGTGCAGATCGGGCTGATAACTCTTCTTAAGTTCTCGGCTGATTTTGATTTTTTCTGCTAGTAAATCTTGTGCAGTTTTTCCTGAAAGAATCGTTACTACTTGCCGAGGTTGATTAAGATGCTGTTTTTCTGACAAAGCTTTTAAAGCATCAGTAATTACCTGATCGGGGGTTGTATATTTCCCTGTCTCTAAGTGTTGTTGCAGTAAATTTTCTTGTTCTGAGTTCAGAATTATTTGGATCATAACTTTGCCTCTATGCCTCTATAGGGATTGGTATAAAAATGGTAAAAACAAAGAGAGTATCAGGCATTAAACAAGAATAAAATTGGTGGCAGTTTCAAGAAGCAGGAGATGCCTCGCATTGCCATTTCTGTCGATTTGGTGGATACAGGGAAGGTGATAATATAATCTCACTATTCGACAAATTTAAATTCACTCATAAAACTAAAAAGTGATGCTATTTCTGTTACATTCTGCACATTTTCGGTTCGGCCACCACTAACATCAATATATAATTTTTTAGAATTTGAATTTTCGATACCAAGTGGCTTAAACTTCTTTAGTTCTCTATTTGATTTATCACTCAACTCCATATGAGTTCCAACAAAGCTTAAAGAAGCTAATCGACTGATTGAGTATTCATCTTCTTTAATTCTATCCACTATAAAATCTATAATGATCTCAATAGCCTCTAATATATTATCAGATTCATAGAGCGAACCACTCAGATAAAATTTTGTAGGCGAATTCACTGTAGTTCTTTTTCTTGGCTGTATTTCTTTCTGGGTAAGGGATGGAGAAGAACATCTATGGTAAAGCATCCCATCTACAAAATCTGCTTCATCAATTGTTTCAATTCTTTTATCTGAAAAACTACATATTGGATTAGAGTTAAACAGTTGTCGCTTCAGCTTTAGCTTTTCATAATATGAGTGCGAATTTTCGATAACTTGACTCAGCTTATTTTTCCAAATTCCTATACGTTCATTTAGTGTTGAATCAGTCCTCTGTGAAACTGCATCTATAAAATTACGATCATAAGAACATATATCAAGAAATGCTTCATAGATAATGTCAGTTTTGTTCTGTATATCGGTTATTCTATAATCAACAAAACCTTGCATTTGAACATCGAAAATAGCTTGATTAAGAAGTGGAGAAAACTGAGCTTTATCGGTTTTAACGCTAAAATTTCTAAACTGTTTCTCGTTGAAGGTGATTTTAACCATTCGTAACACTTTCTCAAATAAAGATTGAAGCTCCTCGTTGGCTCTTAAATTTACTTGTGGCAACAAGTTTTTATCCGCATTAGGTTTTCTTCGCCTCATATAATTATTAAGCGTTTCACCTCTCGCTTCAGGATATTGCTTTGATTCTGGCTTGTAAAGTTCATAAAAAGCAAAAAATCTTAGAATTAGTTCAACATCAAGCATCCTGTTTGGATCTGGCTTGCCTTCTCTTACTGGCTTGAACTTAGGAAAAGGTGATAATAATTCTCTGTATAAGATAGAATGACTACAATGATTTAAAAAATCATTGAATTCACCATGAAACATACAATTTCTTAATTCTTGTGAATTAAGAGAAACTGAGCCTTGATTAAGTCGTCCAAAAACTTCAAATTGTATTTCAGGCTGTGTCCCAGTTTCAATAACAATTGTATTGATTTGACGCTCTAAAAAAAGGCTGCTGATTTTCGGTGGTAGAGACGTATAAGTAAATTGGTTTAGGTCGGGTAACGTTATAAGATTTGTTAACTTCAAAGTTCCGTTACTAAAATGCGCCAAAGTGGTTAGTCGTTGAACTCCATCAATTACTTCACACAATCTTTCATCTTTTTCTTCATCAAACTTTTCAAGTAAAAATATAGATGGAATTGGCACATCCATAAAAACCGATTCAATAAAACGACATTGCTTAGGGATATCCCAAACAAAAGTTCGTTGGTAGGATGGTACAACAATTTTTCCGCTCTGAAAGTCCTTAATCAAGTCTTTGACTGAGCGAGTTATAGATTTTTGCAAAACTCTGGCTTTTTGTAAGCTTTCAACAAAGTCATTTCCAATAGCCATTATTATTTCTTGGGGTAATGGATGCTGTAAAAACTATATAAAAGCGGCGCAACCTTAAATCTGAGCTGTGAAAAATGTTGGTTAGTTTTAGTGAAAAATATGGGCAATACAGGATTTGAACCTGTGACCCCTTCCGTGTGAAGGAAGTGCGCTACCACTGTGCTAATTGCCCGCAGATAATTAATATACCATACCAAGTCAAAATTCGCAACTAAAATTTTCCTAAAAATTCAGCAGCTTGTTTCCCAGTTAAACTCGACACAATGCCAAGAATACAGGCATTTGTCGAGTCTGGCATCAGTTAACCTGCCACCAACCCGCCGCTGGGCCGACAAATCGCACTAACACCCACCAAGCCACCAAAATGCTAATCCCGATCCAGCTTCCGCGACTTGTCCACTTGACAAAATCTTCGCTTTGGGTTTTCGTGATTGGCAGCCAGGAAACGATGCGTTCTTCTTTACCGTATTCGTCGCCGATCGCCTCTTTGCGACGCTTAGATTCACCCATAATCTTTGTCTACTAAATTAGATTTCAACTGGATACCTAACCAAATTATACGCCAACAGGTCATCTCAAGCCTGCGTCAGCCAAGTTGTATCCAAATAATCAATCCTCGCAAAAGGACTCAAAGCCGCTAAAACCTGCTGTCCGTAACTGCGGTGAATTACCCTGCTGTCAAAAATCGCCACAACCCCTTGACGTTCTCGCACCGGCGCGATCGCCCGCTGCAACTCATTGAGCGCCGCCGGCAGCAAATACAACCGAAACCAATCCTTGCGCCGTTCCTTATAATAAGCCACACGCGCCGTCACCAAAGGATTCTCCAAAGAAGGTAGCGGCAAAGTTGCGATCGCCAGCAAGTGAGGCGCCCTCAATTCCCCCTGATGTTCCCGCCAAAACTCCCACCCAGTCACCAAAATCGCATTCTCGCCCACATCTGTTTTTTCTACCTGCACCCGAGAACCGAACTCAGAAGCCAAAATCGCCGCCAGCCGAGCCCTCAGCGGTACATCACCAACTATCAGCACAGTTAAACCCGCCACCGACGCGCTCATCAACAGCAAAGTCCGAATTTCTTCAATTAAAACACCCTGAAATTCCGGCGTATTCGGCAGCGGCAGCCAGTTGGGAATGTACAGTTGAATTAATTCACTTTGTCGATCGGGCGAAAACTTAACGCTCGTCAATTCTGGAAGCCCCAGCATTTCCCGGAAAATCGGAGCCTTCGGTTCCACATCCACCGCCCCACCAATCAACACCACCGGCTGATCGTCCCAAATTTTGCTCAAAACCTCCCCCACCTGCACCGGCGCGCAGTAAAGAGAAAATGACCCAGCCTCCCGATGAATTTGCGCCCACCGCAGTTTTCCGTTTGCTTCCCACCGCTGCCAAAAATTGCTCCAAGCAGCCGGAATTAGGGGGTTTGGCTCGATTTTTTCAAACAGCCCCTGCAAAATATTTTGCTCTGCCGTTTCCAGCAAATAGCACTCCTCTGGTTTCGCCGGATGCCGAAAGAAAGCCCGCGTTAGCATTACCCGCCCTTGGAGGATTGCATCGGCTTCCAAAGGCTGAGATTGCATTAAATCATTCCAATCAGCCGGTTGCAAACCCGCCGTCAATTGCTGGCGCGTCCAAACTTCCAAGTCATCCACACCGTCGATAATTGTCGGAATATTCCTGTGAAGTTGCGAATTCCCCGCCAAGCGAGCCGCCAGCCAAGACTCTGGATCGGCTAGCATCAATCCTCGCCCCGTGGCACGATCCGAATAAGTCTCGATCGACCCCTCTGTTTGCAGCCACTCTTGCAAACGCGGAATTTCCACAGCTCTCAAATGCTCGATCAGCGGTGTCGGCGCCACTAAAATCACAGGCTCCGGCCACATCAAAACCGGCATCAAATAGCTGACTCGATACCGCTGTCGGTAAGCTCCAGCGGGAAGCCCTGTTTGGATCAGAGCGCTGCGCCCCAAGCGCAAAGCCCGCGCCACGAGCCGCGCCATCGTTAAATGGTGTGGCCAGTGCGGCTCGGAGTGCGATCGCAGGAAGCGGAGCAATGAGTTGTGGACTTCTACCTCAATCAATCGGTTTTAAAATTGACATTTCTCACTCAACTTGACACTCCCCTGGCTGAAGCCGAGAGGATTCTTAATTCAGCGACTGACCTTAAAATGTTCTGTCCTCACGGCAATACTTAAACTTTTCAACCGTGGAGTACCACCAATTGACGAGTCCAATTCAGAAACACCCCAGCGGATCTATCTCCAAAAGCGTACTAGAATATTTATCTAGAGTTTGGGTATGCCCTACCCTACTTAACAATTCCCAGTAGACAAGTTTATGTTTGCTGGATTGAAACCTACATTTTCGGTTTCGGCTGTTTAGAGTGTTTTCGCCGCACTTTGTCCCCCAGTTCATGTCTAAAAGTGTGTCTCATGTCCTGTTTCACTATGACAAAGGAGTTTAACCTTGACTGTCTTAGTCTACCATATTGTCCCGTCTTGTCCAACTTTTTAAGAAAGTTTTTTGAATTAAACAGATTGGATTTTAGATTCAGGATTGAGGTAAAGAGAACAGGCAGGATAAATCCTGCAACGCCCTTTCATCCCCGGACTGAATTCACGGGGTTTTCAGGGTATTCCTTATAATCAAAACTGGCAAGAAAATCAACTACTTTTTGACCGAGAGGCAAACTGAATTTACTCGGCTGATGACTTGCACCTCCCTTCCCAAAATTCCCGTGAGAATTCACCATCAAACTTTCCTGTCCCGAACTAATTAAAATTGTTTGGGTAGGTGACTCAAAAAACTTTGTTGGCTGACTAACCCGTGATATATTAGAGAGCAAATCCATCAACTCATTTAACTTATTTGTAGCTGTACTCAATGCTTTACGCAACTGCACTATGCGTTTCTCCTCCAAATTTTGACTTTCGATATTTTTGCCGATAACCATAATATTTCTCTGAGTTTGTACAGCATCCTTAAAAGGAATAATCGCTAAAAAAGCTGCTGGCAATAAATGCTCATCGCTCTCAAATCTAAAAGTTAGAGTTGTGCGGCGGTAGCCGACTTCAATATTAGGAGGAAAATTCATTGCCCGGTAATGCCGAGCTATTTCGCTGTAAACTGTGGCTAAAGTGCTGTTTGCTGAGTAGTCTAAAAGTGCGTCAACCACAATTTGCACTAACCCCGGCGTGTGGTTTAAAAATTTTCTCGATTCTGACGGCGAATTAAATTGTTGAATCTGAGTGCGATCGCCTGCGGGGCTGAGGTCAACCCACTGGCAAGTAATATCCTCTGCAATGATACCACACCGAGGAACCAAATACAGTTTTGCTCCTGTTAAAGTTGCTCCCCTCAAATCAGCGCCCACCCAATCTGCATTAATCAAATTTGTTTCTGTCAAATCAGCGTGAACGAAACTAGCATTTCCTAAATTAGTATTTCTTAAATCTGCTCCGTTAAGGTTAGCTCCGCTCAATTTAGCACAGCTCAGATCGGCGCCGTTGAGGTTAGCTCCCGTCAAATCAGCCCATTTGAGGTTAGCTCCACTCAAATTGGCACTGCTGAGATTCACCTGTTGCAACGAAGCTTGTCTCATATCGGCATTGCTCAAATTGACGCCGCTAAGTTCTGCTTTCGTCAAATCTGCGCCGTGTAAGTTAGCTTCTTGAAAGTTAGCTGAAGCAGCCGAAGCACCTCTGAGATTTGCACCGGAAAGATTAGCACCGCACAGGTTAGCTTCCGTCAGTTTTACCTCTCTTAAATCTGCTTCAGTCAGGTTTGCGCCGCTGAAGTTAGTTTTGCTGAGTTCGCAGCGGACTAATTCGCTTCTAATCAGGGATGCTCGGATTAATTGAGCTGCACTTAAATCGGCTCTCACTAAGTTTGCTACGTTGATAGTAGCCCCGTTTAAGATTGCCCGCGAAAGATTAGTGCTACTGAGTCTCGCCACATTCAGGTTAGCTTCGCTCAAGTTAGCGTCGCTCAAGTTAGCGCCGCTGAGGTTGGTTACAAATAAGCTAGCCCGCCTTAAAATTGATTGGCTGAGGTTGATGCGGCTGAGATTAGCTTCATTCAGGTTGATTCCTGTGAAATCTCTGTCACCTTCTGTGTATCTCTTGACGAGTGCAAATCGTTTGAGCAGTTCTTCAGCTTCCATTTTTTTCTTTAATGAAATGGCAATTGGCTAACTTTTATATGGCATGAATAGAAATGATATCAAATTAATTTATAGTATTTACTCACCGAGCTGATAAAAGCTTTTGACAAACTCAATGACCGTATTTAGCGGCGGGGTGGTAAATCTTTGGGCTTTAATTCCAGGACTGATAGACGTTTTGTTGACTCCGGGCAAATTTGTCAAGTTTCTGCCAAAATCTGGGTGATAGTGAATCATCAAAGTTTCGGCGCTGGAGTTAGCCAGTACAGTTTGGGTAGGCGATTGGAAAAAACTTGACATCGGTTCGCGATCGAGGCGAATCGGCTGAATTTTCATTTCCCCTATTTTTCTCATTGCTTTGGTCAGAGCTACGTTTAATTGCACTACCATATTAGAGACTCTGACGCCCAGGTTATTACCACTTTGGGGTTGAATCATCTTGATCAGAGTAATCAAATTTTTCTGAGTAAATGCTGCATCACTAAAGGGAAGAATCGCAACGAAAGCTGTGGGAAATAGTTGCTCGTCCTGCTCTATTTTAAATGATATGATTGTGCGTCTGGAATTAACTTCGATACTGGGAGGATGGCTCAAAGCAGGGTATTGACGGGCAATTTGGCGGTAGGTAGCTGCAAGGACAAAGTTAGCATCGGGGTCGAGGGGTCGATCGACAATAATTTGAACTGTCGGTGGTGTAGCATTGAAAAACCTTTGAGATTCTTCTGGGGTAAAGCGCTGAATGTGGCTGCGATCGCCGTTAGGACTGAGGTCAACCCAATCGCAGGTAATGTCATCTGCTTTCACATCAAACCTAGACACCGCGTAAATTTTTGCCCCCGTCAAGGCCGCCCCCGTCAAATCGGCGCCCACCCAATCAGCGTGAATCAAATTCGCTTGAGTCAAATCCGCGTGTACCAGAGTAGCGTTCAACAGGTTGACATTGCTCAAATTTGCCCCGTACAAGTTGGCCCCGCTCAATCTCGCTTCATCGAGGTCAGCACCGCTCAGGTTCGCTCCGCTGAGGTCAGCCCACCGGAGATTAGCGCCTCGCAAGTCAGCGCCACTGAGGTTTGCCTGAGACAGATTAGCTTGTCTGAGTTCGGCATTGCAGAGGTTGACTCCTCGCAAGTCTGCCCTGCTGAGGTCGGCTCTGTGCAAGTTTGCCCGTTCCAAGTTGGCCGCTATTAGGGAAGCGCCTCTCAGGTGAGCCCCGCTGAGGTCGGCTTGCTCTAGATTGGCTTCTCTGAGGGTTGCTTCTCTCAAATCTGCTTCGCTGAGATTTGCACCGGTCAAGTTGGCACTGCTGAGGTCTGCTCGGATCAGTTCGGATCTGATCATTGTAGCTTCGACGAGTTGGGCTTCTCTGAGGTCGGCTCGAATCAAGTTTGCCACGTTGAGGATAGCGCCGCTGAGGTTGGCTTTGTAGAGATTGGCACCGCTGAGTCTGGCAACATTGAGTTTGGCTTTTCTCATGTTGGCGTTTGACAAATTGGTGCCGCTCATGTTAGTCAGGCTCAAGATTGCCTCACTGAAATTAGCCCCGCTGAGATCGATCCTGCTGAGATTTGCCTCGCAAAGGAGGATAGCAGTAAAGTCTCTTTCTCCTGCGGCATATTTGGTGATGAGTTCTTGGGCATCCATGCTTTTCAATTTCCCTGATGTGTTAGCTAGAACAAAGCTTTGTTGTGCCAACCTTTAAACTAGAATAAGCATTTTTTGTAACTTGATGCAATATGCCTAGACATCTATATTATGGAACCCTTTTATAAAATCCAAAATGCTAGTGATATTAGCTTGACCTAATTTTGTGCTTTCGGCTAACTTACCCGAGGTTGAGTTGCTCGGCTCGTATTTTTTAATCAGGCGCTTGCCGAAGCCTGGGTGGTGATATACGCTGAGTCTTTGGTCGCGCGAATTAATTAAGATCATCTGTGTAGGAATCTGAAAAAAATTGATGCTTTCGCCGATTTTTGGAAAAGAACTGGAAATTTTGATTTGGTCTACTTTGCTAATAGCTTGGTTGAGAGCTTTGCTGCATAACTGGACGTGTTTAGATTCTTTGACGTTAAGCTTGCCTGCATCGTGAGATTGAATCATTTTCATCAAAGCGATCAGGTTTTTTTGAGTGATGGCGGCGTCGTTAAAAGGAATGATGGCAACGTAAGCGGTGGCAAATAATTTATCGTCGCTGTCCATTTTAAATGCGAGTACGGTGCGCCTGGAGCTGACTTCGATCGTGGGAGGCTGACTTAAACTCGGGTATTGTTGGGCAATTTGGTAATAAGTTGCAGCTAGAGCAAAATGAGCGCCTTGGTCTAAGGGCGAGTCAATCACAATCCGAACTGTGGGCAAGGTTTCGTGAAAAAATTCGTGGGTTCCTCCGGAGTTCAACCAGTAAATTTGGCTGTGGTCGCCGTTGGGGCTCAGATCGACCCACTTGCAGGTCATGCCTTCGGTTTTGATGCCGAGCCGCGAAACTGCGTGGAGTTTGGCTCCGGTTAAGGTGGCTCCGGTTAAGTCGGCTCCAATCCAGTCGGCGCGGATCAGATAGGCATTTGTCAGGTCGGCGTGAACTAAACTGGCATTTGACAGGTCGGCGTGACAGAGGTCGGCTCGGCTGAGGTCGGCACCGCTCAATTTGGCTTCGCTCAGGTCGGCCCAGCGGAGATTGCAGCCGCTGAGGATTGCCCAGCGCAAATTGACGCCGCTGAGGTCGGCGCCGCTGAGTACGGCTTGAGTGAGGTTGGCTTGTCTCAGTTCTGTGCCTCGCAAGTCTGCGCCGCTGAGGTCGGCTCGGCTGAGGTCGGCGCCTTGCAGGTTGGCTTGTTCGAGGTTGGCTTCTGTCAAGCACGCGCCACTGAGATGAGCGCCTCGAAGGTTGGCTTGAGCGAGGTTGGCTCCTCGAAGGGTGGCTTCGGTGAGGGTGGCGCCGCTGAGGTTTGCGCCGCTGAGGTTTGCGCCGCTGAGTTCGGCTCGAATGAGTTCGGCTCTGATCAGTTTCGCTCCTATCAGTATGGCTTTTTTGAGGTCAACTCGCACTAGGTAAGCGACGTTTAGGTCGGCGTCGGTGAGGTCGGCGCCGCCTAGATGGGCGCCACTGAGTCTGGCAATGTTGAGTTTGGCACCGATGAGGTTGGTTTTGCTGAGGTTGGCTCCGCTCAGGTTTGCTACACTCAGATTCGCACCCTTGAGGTTGGCTCCGCTCAAGTTGACGCCGCTGAGGTTGGCCTCAGTCAGGTTGATTCCGGCAAAGTTTCTTTCTCCGGCGGCATATTTTTTCAGGAGTTCCTCGACTGTCATGGGGGCGGCACCGTATCAAATATCCCCATTTTATTGCTATGAATATCGGTATTGTAGGACTGGGTTTAATTGGCGGCTCGATCGGGCTGGATTTGCGATCGCGCGGGTTTAATGTTTTTGGGGTTTCGAGCCGGCAGCAGACTTGCTCTCGGGCGCAAGCTCGCGGTGTTGTCAATGAAGCCAGCATACACCTGTCTCTAATGGCAGCAGCCGATGTAGTTTTTATTTGCACGCCGCTGGGGTCGATCGAGCCGATCGTCCGAGAGTTGGTGCCCTATCTTTCCCGGGATACTATTGTAACGGATGTCGGTTCCGTAAAAACACCCATAGTGCAGGCTGTGTCTTCTCTGTGGCCGAACTTTGTGGGGGGACACCCGATGGCGGGGACTGCTGAAAGCGGAATCGAGGCGGCGGTGCCGGATTTGTTTGTCGGGCGGCCTTACGTGGTGACGCCGACTCCCCAGACGCCGGCGCTTGCGGTGGATAAGGTGGAGGAAATTGCGCGGTTACTGGGTGCTAAAGTTTACCGATGTGAGCCGGAAGAACACGATCGAGCTGTGGCTTGGATTTCTCATTTGCCGCTCATGGCGAGCGCGACGCTGGTTGCTGCGTGCGATCGAGAGGGCGATCGGGATATTGTTAATTTAGCCCAACATTTGGCGAGTTCTGGTTTTCGGGATACGAGCCGCGTTGGCGGCGGCAATCCCGAGCTGGGAGTGATGGTGGCAAAGTACAATCGAGAGGAATTGCTGCGATCGCTCTCTATTTACCGCGACAGTCTCGACGAGTTCATCAGCGATATCGAAGCCGAAAATTGGCACGCTCTCGAACACAAGCTGAAGCTGACTCAACAAGCGAGAGAGAATTACAACTTGTGAGCTCAAAATTACTTCTAACTGTCCCCATTTCGATTATGATTTGTGGACGCCTATATATTGAGTTTTAATGTCCACTTATTCTCGACTCAAGCGATTTTTACTGGGTGAATCTCTCCCCACTAGCGCATCGGTTCATGAACGCCTAAGCAACGCTGCAGGACTAGCTGTTCTGGCTTCCGATGCACTTTCGTCTGTTGCCTACGCTACTCAAGAAACTCTGCTCGTGCTATTACTAGCGGGGAGTAGCAGTTTGAGTTTATCGCTGCCTATTTCTGGAATTATTATTTTACTGTTGGCGATCGTGGCGCTGTCTTACCGACAGACAATTAAAGCGTACCCCAACGGTGGCGGTGCTTACATTGTGGCGCGAGAAAACTTAGGTATTTATCCCGGTTTGGTCGCAGCAGCTTCACTGATGATTGACTACATTTTAACTGTAACAGTCAGTATTTCGGCTGGGGTGGCGGCCTTAACTTCAGCATTTCCCGGATTGGAACCGTATAGAGTGGAACTGTGTTTATTTTTTATTGTCTTAGTCATGTTTGCCAATCTCAGGGGCGTGCGGGAATCGGGCAATATATTTATGGTTCCTACCTATGCGTTTATCGTGGTAATTTTTATCTTGATTGGCACGGGTTTATATCAACAGGCAACAGGTCACGTTTTGCCGACATTAGAAAATATTCCGGCTAAGGAACCTTTGGGATTATTTCTGCTGGCGCGCGCGTTTGCAGCGGGCTGTACGGCCTTGACAGGAGTTGAAGCCATATCAGACGGGGTATTGGCTTTTAAGCCTCCTGAATGGAAAAATGCGAGCCTGACTTTGACCTATATGGGGGTAATTCTAGGAGTGATGTTTGTGGGAATTAGTTACTTGGGTAATATTTATCAGGTGATTCCTACAGAACATGAAACGCTCCTTTCTGTATTGGGAAAACAGATTTTTGGTGTCGGTATATTTTATTACTATTTGCAGGCAGCAACTCTGTTGATTTTGCTGTTGGCGGCGAATACGAGTTATGCTGATTTTCCGCGACTTTGTTATTTTTTGTCGCGGGACGGGTTCTTGCCCAGGCAGTTGTCGCTGTTGGGCGATCGACTGGTTTATTCTAATGGCATTAATCTGCTCAGTTTCTGCGCTGCTCTTTTAATTATCATCTTTCGAGGCAATACGAGCGCGGTGCTTCCCCTGTATGCGGTTGGAGTTTTCACTTCTTTTACTCTCTCCCAATCGGGAATGGTAATTCACTGGTTTAAGGAACGAGGCAAAGGTTGGCAAGTTAGTGCTGTGATGAACGGTATTGGTGCAGTGGCAACAACGGGAGTTTTGGCTGTAATTCTCGCTACAAAATTCCTTTTGGGAGCTTGGGTTGTCGTAGTAACTATTCCGATCGTAGTCAGTCTATTTTTAGCTATTCACCGGCACTATCGGTATGTAGCAGCTCGCTTGAGCATTCAGGGAATAGAACCGAGGTCTTATCTTCGCAGACCTAAAGTTAAGACGGTGACACATCCGGCAGTGGTGTTAGTCGGGCAGTTGCACCGAGGAACTTTCGAGGCCCTCGATTACGCTCGTTTAATTGCTGATGAAGTTGTGGCAGTTCACGTAGATATTGGTTTGACAGATCGAGAAAAATTACAATTAGCTTGGAAAGATTTGCAGTCAGACATTCCTTTGGAAATTCTCGAATCGCCTTACCGTTCTGTTGGTGAGGCTTTGACTCACTTTTTGACTTTGTTTGAAGAGCAGCGACCGGGAGTGTATTTAACGCTGATCATTCCGGCTTTTGTGACGCGAAATTGGTGGGAGGGACTGCTGCACAATCAAACTGCTTTCTTTTTGAAAGCGGCTTTGCGGGCTAAAAAAAGCCGGGTTGTAACAACGGTTAGATATTATCTTTAAGCGAACTCTAGTTGAAAGTTGGCCCTTTTTCGACTGTCAAACAAACTTATTTAGGAATTACGCAGCAAGTCGGTTTCTTCTGACGGGGTGACAAGCAAGTTGAAAGACATATTAGACAAGGGTTTGAGTTGCTCTGCCTCAAAAAAGATATGTGCGTGCGATCGCGACTTTTTCGGGGGTAGATAACGGAGAATAAGGAGCGGCGGTGATCGCTACTATCATAATTGTCAATGAGCCCAGGAATAATCGCTGATATCTTTTTGGAGGTTCAGGAGCCTTAACGCTTTGCCCATAAAGGTTTCATCTGCATTGTCACCCCGTCAGCGGTTTCTTTCTGGAGGCTTTGTTGCTCAACCTAAGATTTATCGGAGAAACCGGGTTTATTGGACCCCACAATCCTCCGTGTAGCGCGAGAGATATCGGTTAAAAAACGCGGTTTCTTAAGTTTCTGTGCGTAAGTGATGTATTAACTTTACAAGTCCACCGACTAGCTGATCGGCGCGGAAGAAACCGGGTTTTTTGCGTCCAGGACTAGGTTAAAAAACCCCGTTTATTAGCGCAGGAGTCCGATCGCGAACTGTTGCTGTTACAAATTTTATCAAACACACAGTAAAAGTCTCAGTATTTTTACGGTAATGATATTATTTAAAATTGACAATCCTCTAAAATTTTAGTAAGTTTTAAGGAACCAGCAAAAGCTATATTCCTTGAGGAAATAAATTATGATCCAGCAATTAAGCAAACTCAGCGAAGTGTCGATGGTTTCAGCCAATTTTGGCAATGGGCTAGCCTATAGAGAGATTCTCCTAGATTGGTTTAAGTTTTTAGGCGGCAAACCAGGGGAAGTTATTGTTGTGGACGGTGGCAGCGATAGCGACACTCAAAAAGTTTATTGGGAACTGTATCAAGAGGGTTTAATTGATAAGCTGCAAATCATTGCACCGCACCATCAAGACAATGACAAGGAGAGATGTTTTATTCAGGAGTATACAGCGGGAGCAATCGCTAGCAAGCCGTATGTATTGTGGTTCAAAATTGACACGTTACCTTACAGAGAAGGTCACGACGGTTGGTTAGAGGAAGCGATCGATTATCTCGATCGAGATGAAATTTTTGCAGTCGGCGGAGCTTTTAATAGAACCTTTAAACATTTCGACGCTTGGCCAGGGTGGTACTTCATTCAAGCCTGCACGATCAATTTTTGTTTGATGAAACGCAGTACCTTCGTTGCAGTCATGGAAGAATGTGCGGGTGAATATATTGCTTCAGGATTTCAGGGAGAACACAAGTTTGGCAGGTATTTGCTGGAAGAAGCATTTATCGCATATATGGAGGCCCACAACCAATATACTTTGTGTAAGGTGGAAGATCCGAGCTGGACGGTATTTCACACAAATGCTCAAGACGAATATTTGCAGGAGGTTCGGGAGAAATATTTGGCTCGCGAAGATGTTAAAACTTTCATGAATCCGTGCCTTACTAAAGACATCAGTCAATTTCTTTACTACGGAAAGCCACCTGTAAGAAGCAGCATGATTCAGACAATGCGCATGGCTTTCGGAGAAACAAAACTTGGGGGTTATTGGCGGGACTTGAAAAAAAGTCTGGTTTCTTGGAAAAGTGAGCCCAACGCTTAGTTAGCTAATTTCAATTTAATAAAAAAAGATAGGAAACGAGCTTTGAGATGTGCTGACATCGCTGAAAAACAGCAGAACAGGGAAGAGGTTCGCAAATAGTGGAGCCCTGGCGGTGGCAGATCGTTAAGTTGACAGGGCAGCAATGATATGTCATAAACTTAGTCATGAGACAAGTTGCCTTTCAACTTATCTTGAAAAAGATTGCGGCTGCTGAACCCAAGTCTTTTGTTCCCTCAAACATCTCTTCAACTCTTGGGGGTTGCTATGCAACCCCCAAGAGACTATTTATGCAGCAGCCAAAAAACTTGAACAGGCTTTTGCGAGCTTTGTCTCGGCAAGGTCTTGATGTTAGTTACGACAATAAAGTCTACTCGATTTGTCTCAATAGTTCTCTGAAAGAATACTGGCAAGATGCCACTGCTACAACAGCAGAAGTTTTGCTCCCAGAGGATTTTCCTGTGGAAGCAAAGGCGCTCAAACAGTTAGCAAATTTGGCGAATGTTCGACACCCTCAAGGCGGCTGCGTTTGCCGCGCTTGCGCTACTCCAGATTTCCATCCGGGGGATGCGGGAGTGGCGATCGGCTCGATCGTCCAAACAGCAGGAATGGTGATTCCGGCGGCTGTCGGTTCCGATATTAACTGCGGGATGCGGTTACACGTTGCGGATTTGTCGATCGAACAATTCCTCAGTCAGCGCGATCGATTTGTAGAATTGCTCAAAGGGGATTATTTCTTCGGTACTCGCGATGTCAGCATGACTGCAAAAACTGCTCGCGCTATGTTCCAACACGGGATTCCCGGATGGCTGGATGGTATGCTGGACGAGGCAACCGGTAGCGCGGCTAATTCGGATTTCCAGCAGTTGGCCACAGAGTGCGATCGCACTTTCCTCGGCGGTTCCATGAATGGCGATGTCAAATGGGCTCCCGAAGAATTAGTCCCAAATGACGGCCTAGTCAGGGATGGCGGGTTAGCTACCATCGGTGGCGGCAATCACTTTGTCGAAATTCAAGTGGTTGAGGAAGTTATCGATCGAGCTACGGCTTATACTTGGGGAGTTCGATCGGGACAAATCGCTTTCATGATTCATTCCGGTTCGCGGAATGTCGGCAAATATATCGGCGGAATGTGGCGCGATCGAGCTTGGCACGCCTGGCCGAAAACTCTGAAACATCCTGAATCCAGGCTTTTTCCGCTGTCTGTCGCAGCAAATCCCGAACTTGTGAACAGCTACCTGCAAGCGGAAGCCACAGCCGCTAACTACGGTTTTATCAACCGTTTGCTGCTAGCAGAACTTCTGCGCTGGCGTTTGCGACAAGTTTTCGGCGATGTGGAAGCTCCTTTAGTATACGATGTGCCTCACAATATCACCTTAGCTGAAGGTGCCGGCTGGGTAACGCGCAAAGGCGCTTGTCCCGCACATTCCCGTCAGCCTGTAATTGTACCGGGTTCGATGGGCGCGCCGTCTTATTTGCTAGTTGGTAAGGGGAACGATCGATTTTTGCGATCGGCTTCTCACGGTGCCGGCAGAGCGCGATCGCGCTTCGATATGAGTCGCAAAGGTGTTGACAAAACTGACTCCGCTTTGGGATTAAAGGGCGTAGATTGCATTACCTGGCGCGAAGAACGCAGAATCGAAGAAGCACCGGCAGCTTACAAGCCAATTCAACCAGTAATTGACGTTCAGGTTGAGGCGCAAATAGTTGGTGTAGTCGCTAAAATGAAGCCAGTGTTAACGTTTAAAGCCTAGGAACGGGGCATTTGAGAATTAAAAATTAAACAACGGTAAGGTGCGCGCGGAGCACCCTACTAATTTTTAATTCTCGGCCCTATTTCCGATGCCCCATGCCCTATGAATGATTCTCAAGCATCACCAAATCCATCAAAACCTGTCCATCCCCTAAAGCGGCTGCTGAAGTACGGGCGGCGCTACCGCCTGAAAGCTTGGCTGGCAAGTATCTGTTCGCTGCTGAATAAATTCTTTGATTTAGCGCCGCCAGCATTAATCGGTATTGCCGTTGATGTGGTGGTGAAACAGCAAGATTCTATCCTCGCTCAGTGGGGCATAAAAGATGTCTTTTGGCAACTGGCAATTATCACTCTTTTGAGCGCGGTTGTTTGGACGTTGGAATCTCTTTTTGAATATGCCTATGATTATTTGTGGCGCAATTTGGCTCAGGATATTGAACACGATTTGCGTCTGGAAGCTTACAGCCATTTGCAGGAATTAGAATTAGCTTATTTTGAAGAACGCAGCACTGGGGGTTTGATTTCTATTCTCAATGATGATATCAATCAACTCGAACGTTTTTTGGACGACGGCGCTAATGAGGTGATTCAGGTAATTACCACTGTTGTTGTGATTGGCGCGGCTTTTTTTGCTGCCTCTCCTGGTGTTGCTGGGCTGTCAATGCTGCCGATACCTTTTATTATTTGGGGCTCGATCGCCTTTCAAAACCGCCTCGCTCCTCTCTATGCTGATGTGCGGGAAAAGGTGAGTTTTCTGAATGGGCAATTGTCGAATAATTTGATGGGAATTACTACTATTAAAAGTTTTACTTCCGAAGATTATGAAATTCGGCGCATCGAAACACAAAGCCAAGCTTACCGCCAAAGCAACCGACGGGCGATCGTACTTTCGGCAGCTTTTATTCCGCTGATTCGGGTTGTGATTTTCTTGGGGTTTATTGCAACACTATTTCTGGGCGGTTTGGAGGTGGTGGCAGGCCGATTGTCTGTGGGAACTTACAGCGTTTTGGTTTTTTTGACCCAGCGGTTGCTGTGGCCGCTGACTCGCCTGGGAGATACTCTGGATCAATACCAGCGCGCAATGGCTTCTACTAATCGGGTGATGAATTTGTTGGATACTCCGATCGCAATTCGCACGGGTGATATTCGGCGGCCTGTTAGTTCGATTAAGGGTGAGTTGGAATTTAAAAATGTTACCTTTTCTTACAATCAAAGAAAACCGATTTTGCAGTATTTTTCCTTGACTCTGCCGGCGGGAAAAACTACTGCGATTGTTGGGGCTACTGGTTCGGGAAAAAGTACCCTGGTGAAGCTAATCTTGAGGCTGTACGAGGTACAGCACGGCAATATTTATCTCGACGGTATAGAATTAAATAACCTGAATTTAAAAGATTTGCGGAGAGCGATCGGATTGGTGAGTCAAGATGTGTTTTTGTTTCACGGTACGGTGGCAGAAAATATTGCTTACGGCAGTTTTGAGGCAACTAATCGAGAGATAGTAAATGCTGCGAAAATTGCGGAGGCTCACGAGTTTATCGTACAATTGCCGGACGGTTACAACACTATTGTAGGGGAACGCGGTCAAAAATTGTCGGGGGGACAGCGGCAGCGAATTGCAATTGCACGGGCTGTTTTGAAGAATCCGCCGATTTTGATTCTTGACGAAGCTACTTCAGCGGTGGATAACGAGACTGAGGCGGCAATTCAGCGATCGCTCGAACGAATTACCAAAAATCGCACTACAATTGCGATCGCCCACCGTCTTTCTACTGTCCGCAATGCCGATTGCATTTGTGTCATGGAAGAGGGGCTGGTGGTAGAATCGGGGCAGCACGAACAACTGATCGAACAGGACGGAATTTATGCGGCGCTCTGGCGCGTGCAATCTGGTATAAGATAGAAACGCAGCGGTTTTGGGTAATTGGGAATTGCTAATTTGTAATTGGGTATGGGGCATGGGGCATGGGTAACTAATGACAACAGTCAACTGCCAACTGCCAACTGCCAACTGACTACAGACTGCTGACTGTAAAATATTAGTTTATACAAACAAGAAGAGAAAATGTTTCTATTTGATAGCCCTGAGTCCAAACCCAACGAAAATAGCTGGAGCCGCAAATTAGATAAATTCGTGAAAGCTAATCAAAATGAATTGGCTGCTTTGGCTTGGGGGCTATTTCTGGAAAGGGGAGAGGAAAGCGAGGAGATTTTGGCAATTGATGTTGCAGAAACTGCGCGTTTTGTGTATTGTAAGAAAGAGGCGGTTGAGGAGTTGAACCGTCAAGTGAGAAGTCATATTCAGGAAGTTGTAGGTGTGTTAAACGCTCACAAGCCTGAGACAGAAGTGGCGATTTTGGCGATCGGGGAAGGCCAAATTAAGTTAATTTTTTTTGAACCTAAGCCTGAACCTCCTGTTTGTTTTGAGGAAGCTGCAACCGATGTGGATACATTGTTGGCTAAGCTGGAACAGCAGATGGGTGAATATATGAAATAGGAGTTATATCAAATCCGGTGGCATCGGAATTGATATTACCTACAATCAGGAGACGACGCCGTGGCGTTTCCCTACAATTAATCTGGCGATTGTTACATCTCTTATCGATGAAAATTGACTATTTTGGGGTAGGCAAACGGCATTACCGTGCCCTCAGTTGCCGTATTGTCGATGGCTATCTCCGATCGCACTCTGAGGGCAATTTCCTCCAACAGTCTGTTTCAATCCCTGGGTGAGCTCAACTTCGTATCAGCAACAGGCTTTCAGGCCTGTTCCACAAAGAGTAAACCCGGACTTATTATAGATATCAGAATAACCAGCAATCAAAATAACCAACAGGCGGCGCATCGTCATGAAAAATTTGAGCTTTGTCTAAAGTAGGTACAGCCTCCGCCAATTCTCTACCTACTTTTACCTCAAGCGCCCTGTCTGTTAATGGAAAGGAAAATTGATAGCCATCTTGCAAATATTTGGCCCTAGCTACAATCTCATCTTTCTCCAAAATCTGGCTGTTGCTACCAATCAAAATGCTATTACTTTCCTGGCAAACACACAGGCACACCTGAGAAAACACACTTTGAAAAGTTGTGATTTTTTCGGCATAAAACTCATCTCTGTGCAGCAGATTTGCTAGTACAACTCCCTCGCTTGACAAGTGTTTTTCGCAGATTTGATAAAATTCTTTGGTGGATAGGCGGTGCGGAAAGTAGCCGTTGCCAAAAGCTACGTCGATCATGATGATATCGTACTGAGTATCTGATTTTTGCTGCTCTAAATACTCTCGGCCGTCTTGAATTGTTACAGTTAGCCGATCGTCAAACTGCACTCCAAAACACTTTTTAGCTGCTTCGATCGCGATCGGATCGACCTCTGCACATTCTATAACAGTGTCCGGCAAATAGTGGTGCAAAACTAAGGGAACTCTGCCGCCGCCAAATCCAGCCATGTAGATTCTTTGAGGTTGGCTTTGCCACACTAAACCCAACATCATCGCCTGAGTATATTCAGACACTAGATGTAAAGGATTGTTGAAATCGAAAACAGATTGCAGTAAATCTGTTTGCTGATTTACTTTTTCTACTAAAGATAGCTTAATATGCGATCGCTCTTTTGTGACTGCAACATAGTGAACACCAGACTCTTTGCAAAAAATAAGTTTATCTGGCTGTTGCTGTAGCCAAGCCAGCCGCTGTCCAATAGCGGATAAATTAATAGATTGCCAAGTTTTGTGTTCCTCAATCATCTGATTTTAAATTTTATTTAAACTCGATATTATCTAAGAATATAGCCTCATAAACCCGGTTTCTACCCAAATCGCGGAGTCGCCGGATCTGTGCGAAGAAACCGGGTTTCTAGTCGAGGCTGGGGCAAGTCATGTTCTCATTTTCCAGCATGGCGAAGAACGAGAAGACAATAGAAATTCACCCGATTACAGCCGCTTGTACGCCACCAATTCCAAACCTGAAACCGAAAGTTCCACTTTTTCCCAATTTTGCTTGTCACCTTCTAACTTTTCAAAGGCTGCTGAGGTGAGCAAAATCTCTCCGCGTTCCGCCAAATCTTCTCCCAGCTTAGATGCCAGATTAAATTCCCCTCCGTACATATCCTCTCCTTCCAGCATCAAAACATCGCCACAGCCAATACCAATGCAGAGGTAAATATCCATCTCCGGCGGCAGTGTCGTGTTGACAGCCGCTGTTTGTTTCACAGAGTCGATCGCAGCTTCCACCGCTGATTTTACATCAGTAAAAACTGCAAAAATATTGTCTGCTTCCTCCTTAACTAGAGTGCCGCCGTATTCTGAAATTATCGGTTTGACAATTCCGTGCATCCGGTGAATCATTGCCAAAAAATGAATAATTCCGTAGCGGACTGTCGTGCGCGAAAATCCCGACATATCCATTACTAAAATTGCGTAATTTTTGCGGAAAGTGGCATTAATTTTTTCATCAATTTCCGCCATTCTTTCGGGATGTTCGTTTCTTTCTTGCAGCAACTTTTCCAAGTTAGCGCGGTTATTTGTTTTCATTTTAGTTTAATTAAGTTCCCAATCGCGACACTGTTCTTGAGGGCGGCCAACCGGATGCACCGCACAATTGATGCCATCCTTACCGTAATAATAATCGCACACTTTGCAAGGTTTAGTTTGCTCTAATTTTTTCATCAAGATTGCCCGGATTGTCTGGACTCGGTTGCGATACTTGTTTGCATTCGAGTGACTCGGTTCAATTGCCAAAGCTTGCTCGAAAGCTGCTAAGCTGGAATCGTACAATTTAATAATTTGGGAGCTGTATTTGGTCCAAGCATCGGCATGGCTTTGATACAGTTCGACTGTACTTAAGTTTAAAATTCCGTATTCTGTCCAAGCGTCGGCAGAAGCTCGATCGAACTTAATATTGGCATTGAGCAAAACTTTTTTGATAGTTGCCAAAAGTTCCCTCGGCTGCCAAGGTTTGCTAACATAAGCCTCGGCGCGATCGCCCTGGAACCTCGAAAATAAAGCTAACTGCTGTCCCTTGCCTGTTAAAAATACCACCGGTATGTTCCGAGTTTCGGGATTAGCTTTAATTAAACGACAAACCCCGTAGCCGTCCAGACGGGGCATTATAACATCTAATAATACTAAATCAGGGCAATTTTTCTCAATTTTATCCAGCGCTTCCACACCGTCAGATGCCTGAATTACATTCAATCCGCTGCATCTCAACTGATGTGAAATGCACTCCCGCTGGCTGCGAGAATCTTCCACCACTAAAACTGTGCTCATCACTCCCCACCTGGTTTTTGAGGTAAACTTGTTCGCTGCTTCGAGTCACCCTTGCTGACATCAGTTTACCCGCCTTGGATGAATTTTTTATCACTGGCGAGCTAAACTTACTCAAATTGCAACAAATCTTAAACTGGCGAGCGAAGGTGATACTTATCAAAAAATGCTGGTTGCTAATACCCTGATAATTGTTGAAGGTTTGGCCGGCAAATATTGGGCTTTTAAGCCTTAATAACGGCAAATCGTACTGATATCGGACGAAAACCTTGTTGAATTGCAACAGATAATCGGCTACTGTATACGTTAAAGTTCTTAAGGACGACAAATGAATAGATTGCTCCTCACTTTATTGGTAAGTCCAACGCTGTTTGGATCTGTGATGTCTTTAAGCGCGATCGCAAATCCCGCTCCAATTACCGAAACACTAGGCCAATCGGCTGATTCGCCCAAGTGTGTGCGATCGCCCCACACTCAGCGCATGACTTGCGTGCGCCTCCCAGCCAAAGCTGCTGCTGCTAATTCTAAAGTAAGAATCAGTTGGCAGCGGCCGGGTGACGAACAGGTGGCAATGCTGGATTTTACGGAAGAAGAAAGTGATGCGGCGGCGGCGCTGTTTGGCTGCGACTGTCAGATGTGTATCAACTCGCTGCGGCAGTTGCGCGGTTTGCCGCCTCTGGATCTAGCTTCTTGAGGGCGATCCGACAGCATAGGAAGTCAGGCTTAAAAACCAGGTTTCCGATCGCTGCGCGCTTTTGAGTGCCTTTAGCTTTCTCACTTTTAGAGAAATTGTAGCCAATTTGTTCCATGATTTCTAGAGATTTTTTATGTCTCAAAATCGGGCCTCTACTTTTTAGCTAGAACTTGTTTAAGTTGAGAAGTTGCTTGCTCAATTTTTTCGATACTACCTGGGTTGACCAATCCGTAGTAGTCAAAAACGTAAACTCGATTATTTTTTGTGGCTGTTAGTTTATTCCAAAATGAATCAGATTTAAATTGGTCTAAAATTCCTTCTCCCCGATCGACTACAATGATAACTTCGGGATTAGCCTCTAAAACCTTTTCCGCTGAAAGCGTCACGTAGCCTCGAACGGGGCTATCTCCTTGCAATTGTGCTGCGACATTTTTCACGTTAAACTTACCCAGCAAATCTCCAGCCCAACTGCTTTGATTGGGTGATAAAATCGGTTGTCTGCTTACCAAAACTAAAGTGCCGGGGCTTTGATTAGGGATGTCTGCTAAAAACGTTTGGTAGCGTTTTAAAAGAGGTTCGGGATTGGCATTGAGGGATTTAGCTAAAGTGGTTGTTAACTCTTCTAGGGATTTCCAGCTATCAACTTGAGTCAGTAAAGTTTTAATTCCAAGCTGCTGCAATTTTTGCATTGTTTGGTCGTGAAATCCCGACGCACCTACTACCAAATCCGGTTTCAGTGCGATGATTTTTTCCAAATTGGGAGGGGTGCGTTCGGCAGTAACTGCGGTAATCCCTGTAAATTTGGGGTTGCTGCTGACTAATGCGCTGCCGGGAATTCCTACAAGTTTGGTTGGGTCGAGTTGATGGATAATATCGGCGCTTAAAGGTGTTAAAGCTACAACTTTTTGTGCTGATTCGCTGTTAGTTGTTTGTGGTTGATTAACTGGCGAACCAGCAGGAGTTGATTGCTGAATTTGGGGTGAAGTGGCGGCGGAGCAAGCGGTAAATGCTAAACTCAGCAACAGGATAGCGGTACGATAAAAAAAAGTTTTGTACATAGTTTAGGCGGGAGTTACAGCGAATTTAGACTAGGTTGAGACAGAATTGACGGGAAGTTCGATCGCACTCAGAAATGATTGTTGACAGTTGACTGTTGACGGTTGACTGTTTGGATATTTGAACAATACCGATGCAACCGAAAACGATATGACGGGAAGTTCGATCGCACTTTAGCGCTTAATGATTTAAATATCAATAGTTTACGGTAGATTTTGTATAAAAATGCGCTTTTATTACCTGAATGCGGATTTTTTAAGTATCTCTTAAGTTTTATTCGGCCCTTTGGAATCAAGATTAGGCAATAGCTTAAAGCCTTTGGCACTCAGATAGAACAGCGGATGGTAGCAATAAGTTAGTAGTATAAATATATTAAGTGTGGAGAGTAGGAGCGATCGCACAAATCTGCAAGCCTACGGAAGTTTCTAAAATGATAGCTTCTACACCAAAAGTCTTAGCTAAATTATCAGGAGTTAAAACTTGTGCCGGAGTTCCTACACAAAACAGTTCCCCTTTATTTAACATAGCAATTCGCGAACTGTACCTGGCAGCTAAATTAATTTCATGCAGCACCGTAATAATCGTCAATTTGTGTTCTATATTTAGTTTATTAAGCAAATCTAACAATTGCAACTGATAGCAAATATCTAAATAAGTCGTAGGTTCATCTAACAGCAAAACTTGCGGGTTTTGAGCCAACGCTAAGGCGAGGAAAGCGCGCTGGCGTTCGCCTCCTGAGAGTTGTTCGACGGGGCGATCGCGAAATTCCTCAATCCCAGTTTGACTGATAGCAACTTCCACCTTCTCTGCATCTTCCTTGCTCAATTCCCACTGCCACCAACCCTGATGAGGAGAACGCCCCAAACTAACTAATTGCCTTACCGTCAAACCTTCCGGTACTGTTTGCTGCTGCGGCAAAATCGCTAATTTTTGAGCAACAATTGCAGCAGGTTCAGTATGAATGGCTTTGCCATCAAGCAACACACTTCCTTGCTGCGGAGTTAGGATGCGGCTAACTAACTTCAAGAAAGTAGACTTACCAGAACCGTTGGCACCGATGAGACTCAACCACTCACCTGGTTGCAAAGATAAAGTGATGTTGTGGGCGATCGCAACTTCGCCGTAACCACCAGTTAAATTTTGAATTTCTAAAGACATTATATTTTGTTATTGGTTATTGATTATTGGTAATCGGTAATCGGTAATTAATTTTGCGTCTTCCTTCTTCCCTCTTCCCTCTTCCTTCTTCCTTCTTCCTTCTTCCCTCTTCCTTCTTCCTTCCTACTGACTAGAACGCCGATAAAGCAGCCAGACAAACAGCGGAGAACCCAACAAAGCCGTAACCGTACCCACAGGCAATTCTACGGCACCCAAACGAGCCAAAAAATCAGCAAAAGTCAACACCCAAGCACCGCCGATCGCACTCAGCGGCAACACAAACCGATAATCATTACCAACTAACAAACGCACCCCGTGAGGCACAACCAATCCCACAAAACCAATCAATCCGCCGATGCTGACAGCACTCGCAGCTAGCAAAGTAGCAACACCCCCAATCAACAAGCGCGATCGCACTAGCGACACCCCCAAACCAACAGCTAAATCGTCGCCCAAAGCCAGCAAATTTATCGATCGACCCAAAAAACATCCTAACAGCAAAGCAGCCAAAATATAAGGGGCAGCAACCTGCAAATCCGACCAACCGCGACCGTTTAAACTGCCGATCAACCAATTCAAAGCAGCTTGCAAACGGCTGTCTTCAGCTAACAGCAACAGTGTAGTTTGTATTGCCCCAAACAGAGAACTCACAGCCACACCAGCTAAAACCAAACGTTCAACAGAAATCCCCGTTTTAGTTTTTCCCAAAAAGTAGACCAGCATCGAAGTTAAAATAGCACCTATCCAAGCTGCCAAAGGTACCCAAGTTTGAAATATTCCCAAAGTCAGCATGGTAATCGCAACCAACCCCGCACCCGCCGAAATTCCTAATACAAAAGGATCGGCTAAACCGTTGCGGAGTAACCCTTGCAGCAAAGCTCCCGACATTCCTAAAGCTGCACCAACCGTCAGCGCTGCGGCAACTCTGGGCAAACGCAATTCCCAGAAAATAGTCTGATTGACAGCATCACCTTGGTGCAGAAATGCTTGCCACAATTGATCGGCACTCATCGGCACCGCGCCAAAAGAAAGCGAAAGAGCGATGGTTAACAGCAAACCCAATCCTAAGAACACAACTGCCTGAACAACTCGATATTTTAGCCAGATTTTTTGCAGAGTCACTACATTACACCACAATCTTCCTTAACAGCACTAAATCCCATATTTCCTCTGTTTTGAATGCTCGAACTCGTTAACTACAATAACAATAACCCATTCCCCTGAAGAGGGCTTCAGTGGGAGCAGATGAGCAGGCGATCGCACCCGTCGGCAAAATTAAATGTATAATATTAACGAAGTAAACCGCGATGAGTGAATCATGTCCGCAAATACCGCGCTACCTGCAGCCCTAGCTAAAATCGTTCAGCGCTTTCAGCGACATTCCGATCCCAAACAGCGCTACGAACAACTGCTGTGGTATGCCAAAAGACTCCCAGCATTTCCCGAAAGCGACAAACTGCCGGAAAACAAAGTTTCTGGCTGCGCGTCGCAAGTTTATGTTACTGCAAATTTGGCAGACGGAAAAGTTTTGTATCAAGGCGATTCAGACGCTCAGTTAGTCAAAGGATTAGTTGGCTTGCTGGTGGAAGGTTTGAGCGGATTAACGCCTGCTGAAATTGTCACCATTACCCCAGATTTTATTCAAGACACGGGATTGAATGTGAGTCTGACACCTTCCCGCGCTAACGGATTTTACAACATCTTTCAAATGATGAAAAATAAGGCACTTGCTTGTGAATTGAGCAAGCAAGCCGAAGCAAATTAAAAGAATAAAGAGCCATGACTCAAACTACAGATTTAACAAAATCAGGTTCTGGCAACTATCCCGCCGCAGTTCAAGAATATCTCTGGAATTGGAAAGACACGCAAATCAAAGTTATTTACGAAACCCGAGGACAGGGAAACCCTGTATTGTTGCTGCCGGCATTCAGTACGGTTTCCACGCGAGAAGAAATGCGTCCTTTAGCAGAATTGTTAGCTTCTAAATTTCAAGTTGTGAGTTTAGATTGGCCGGGTTTTGGCGAATCTGATCGCCCGCGAACCGACTATCAACCGCAATTCTACCATCAATTTCTTAAGGATTTTGTTGAGGCAATTTTTAATAGTCCGGTTGCTGTAGTTGCTGCCGGTCACGCTGCGGGTTATGCGATGCAATTAGCGCAATCACAGCCCAATGTCTGGTCAAAAATTGTGTTAGCTGCACCGACTTGGCGCGGGCCTTTGCCGACGATGAGCAAACAGCAAAGCGGGTGGCACAGAATCGTGAGAGAATTAGTACGATCGCCCTTACTGGGACAATTCCTATACAAACTCAACACTGCACCGTCATTCCTCAGTCTCATGTACCGCCGCCACGTCTATGTGGATGCTGCAAAAGTCACGCCCGATTTCATCCAAAATAAGTGGAAAATTACGCAAAAACCCGGTGCTCGCTACGGTCCCGCTGCCTTTGTGACTGGTGGTTTAGATACGGCAAAAGTGCGATCGGAATTTACTGATAAATTTCAACAATTAGCAGTGCCGGTGATGGTTGTAATTGCTGAGAGTGCGCCGCCCAAATCAAAGGCTGAAATGGAAGCATTAACGGAATTACCGGGTGTTGAATCGCGAGTTATTCCTGGTTCTTTGGGTATGCACGAAGAGAATGCAGAAGCTTTAGCAAATGCGGTTAAATCTTTTATTTGAGAGAATTTAAGAGAGAATGAACCGCAGAGGGCGCAGAGAACGCAGAGGGGAGAAGGGAAGAGGGGAGGAATGCAAGCTGTTTTTTTAACGTTAGTTTGGATTGTTTGCTATTGGTTTTGTCTGCCAGTTTATGCTGTCGGAGATTCGCCGATGGTCAATTTGCCAAAGAGTACGATCGAAGGTGCGATCGACTTTCACATTCATTCTTCTCCTGATGTGATTCCTCGCAGGTTGGATGATTTTGAAG
Organism: Microcoleus sp. MON2_D5; assembly: GCF_036701905.1. Lineage (NCBI taxonomy): Bacteria > Bacillati > Cyanobacteriota > Cyanophyceae > Oscillatoriales > Microcoleaceae > Microcoleus > Microcoleus sp. MON2_D5. The sequence goes on along the minus strand of NZ_JAUBRM010000004.1, from coordinate 105,817 downwards.
TAGCGAAATTAGCTGCTAGGGCGAAGATGAAAGCTGTTGTATTGAAAAATCATTATGCCAGCACAGCAGCGCGGGCAGTTTTGGTTAATAAAATAGTACCAGAAATCGAAGTTTTCGGGGGAGTTGTTCTCAATCATTCGGTAGGGGGAATTAATCCCGAGGCTGTAGGCGCAATGCACCGCATAGGTGGCAAATACGGTAAAGTAGTGTGGCTGCCAACGGTTGATGCTGAGCATCACTTGCAGGTTTTTCACAAGTCGGGAATTGGGATTAAAGTTGCGGAAAATGGCAAGGTTTTACCGGAAACAGCAGCGGTGTTGAAGATGGTAGCCAAAGAGAATTTGATATTGGAAACCGGTCATATTTCCTCAGAAGAGGTGATGGCAGTTGTCGGTGAAGCCAACCTGCTCAACATTAAAAACATCCTGATTACCCACGCAATGGCGGATGTACCCGGCTTGTCTCTAGAAAATATGCAAACAGCCGCCGCAGCCGGAGCTTTCTTAGAACTCGCATTTGTGAACGATTTGATGGGAGAAAATGCCGCTGATGAGGCACACAAAAACTGGCATCAAGTTTCTATTACTAAGATGGCAGCAGCGATTAAACTAATCGGAGCCGAGCATTTTGTTATGAGTACAGATTTGGGAAGAAAACCCGATCCTTTGCCGGCCGAAGGTTACAAATTATTTGTCGAAAAATTGATAAATGAAGGCATTTCTCCGCACGAAATTGATTTAATGACGAAACACAATCCAGCTCTATTGTTAGGCATTTAAAATTGGTAATTGGGGATTAGGAATCGGGGATTGGGAATCGCTAATTGGGAATTCTCTTCCCTCTTCCCTCTTCCCTCTTCCCTCTTCCCTCTTCCCTCTTCCTTCTTCCCTCTTCCCTCTTCCTTCTTCCTTCTTCTATTCTTGATTGCCTTTGCCGCGCACGTATCCGTTATCTGCAATGCGCCAAGCACCCCCAGCATTGCCCGTTAAATCGTTATCTTCCACGGTAGCAATGCTATCTCTGTAAACGCCGATCGCCGCACCTTCATTACCATTAATCCGACACCGGCGCACGATCAATTTTCCTCCCAATCCGACACCTATTCCCAAACTGCCGTTGTCAAAAATACTGCAATCTTCCACCGTTGCTTTCCCATTATCCGATATAAAAATTCCGTTCCATACCCCATCATGAATTTGAGTGCGGCGGAGGGTAGAATTTGCATGGGGGCCGCAAATTCCCACAACAGAATAGTCCGCAGAAGTGATATCGCTGTCTTCTATGATTAACTCGCCTTGGCGAATATCTACAGCGTAATATTTCCCAGTTGCGCTCAGCGTTAAACCCCGCACTAAAGCAGTATCAGTTACCATTTTAATGCAGTTTGAGCTGATACTTTCAACAACAATGCGATCGACCTCTCCGCTGCCGATAATTTCTACCGCTTTGTCGAGAATTAGACTTTCGCGATAAACGCCTGGATGCACGTCAATGCGCGTGCCCGGTGCTGCATTTTTCAGCGCTTCGCTAATAGTAGTATAATCGCCTTGACCCTGCTGAGAAACAACAAATTTTTGACTCTTCAAAACTTTGGGATCAGAAGTAGATACTTCAATTTGCCCTGACTTCGAGTCAAAATGCTCAGATTGTCGTGAGCCAGCTTCGGAAAGTTGCGATGTTAGCAGCAAGCGTTCTTGATAAACTGTCTCTAGTTGGTGTTCTAAGTCGGATACTTGAGATTGAAGTTGAGCTTGATTCTGGTTTGTTGTCTCGATTTGACTTTGGAATTCCGACAGTTGAGAATAAAGGTGCGATCGTTCTCTGTTAGCAGTTTCTAGCTGACATTCTAATTCAGAGCGAGTTTGACGCACAGTTTCTAACTGATTTTCTAACTCGGATACTTGAGATTGAAGTTGAGTTTGATTCTGATTGGCTGTTTCGATTTGACTTTGCAATTGCGAGAGTTGAGAAGTGAGCTGAGATTCCAATTCAGAGCGAGTTTGACGCACACTCTCTAACTGATGTTCTAACTCGGAGATTTGAGCTTGAAGTTGAGTTTGATTCTGATTGGCTGTCTCGATTTGAGCTGGAAATTCCGAGAGTTGAGAATAAAGGTGCGAACGTTCTGTGTTAGCAGTTTCTAGCTGAGATTCTAATTCAGAGCGAGTTTGACGCAGGCTATTTAGCTGATTTTCTAAGTCCAATACTTGAGATTGAAGTTGATTTTGATTCTGATTGGCCGTCTCGATTTGACTTTGCAATTGCGAGATTTGAGAAGTGAGCTGAGATTCCAATTCCGAGCGACTTTGACCCACACTTTCTAACTGTTGTTCTAACTCGGAGATTTGAGATTGAAGTTGATTTTGATTCTGGTTTGCTGTCTCGGTTTGAGTTTG